>QZKU01000100.1 GCA_003598085.1 Candidatus Abyssobacteria bacterium SURF_5 | reverse complement strand
AGGCAAAGCCTTCAGGAAAGCCGGATGCGGGAAATCTGCACGTCCGGTTTGACGAGGGGGAGGGGTAATGCCCTCCCTACTCTACCGCCTTTGCGGTTCAACAAATTTTCCCGTATCCGCCGACAGTTTTCTTTGAAATGCAAAAACCGTCCTGGACAAAAGTGACAGAAATTCAAGGTTTCTACATTTAGCAATTGCAATACACGGAGGCGGAGATATTGATTGCGCTCATTCTCTGTCACCTCCGTTATCTCCTGTTCGAAATTCTTCTTCAGTTCTGCAATCTGTGAAAACCTGTTTCGTAGACTCCTGTTTTTCAGAAGATTTTCGGCTCTTCCCATCTGCCGTAGACGTCGCGAAGAACGTCGCAGATTTCTCCTTTGGTCGCGAGCGAGCGGGCGCATTCGATTATCCGTGGCATCACGTTATCGGTGCTGCGGGCGGCCTCGGCGAGCGCCTCGAGGCTGCGTCTGACCTTGTCGTTATCTCGTTTTTCGCGCAGAGCGCGCACGCGTTCGCGTTGCTCCTGTTCGACAGCAGGGTCGATTTTCAGGAGCGGGATTTCGGTCTGCTCGTTCTCGAGTATGTAGTCATTCACGCCAACGATAATACGCTCCTTCGCTTCGATCTCACGCTGGTAGCACTTGGCGGCGTCGGCGATTTCCTGCTGGAAAAAGCCGGCTTCGATCGCCTTGACTACTCCGCCGAATTTCTCGATTTTCTCGAAATACTCGTAGGCGCCGCGTTCCATCTCATTTGTCAGCGCCTCGACGAAGTATGAGCCTGCAAGCGGGTCGATCACATTGGCCGCGCCCGATTCATGCGCGATAAGCTGTTGCGTCCGCATCGCGATCCGGACCGCTTTTTCAGTCGGAAGCGCATACGTTTCGTCCATCGAGTTCGTGTGCAGCGACTGCGTTCCGCCCATCACGGCCGAAAGCGCCTGGTATGCGGTCCTCACGATGTTGTTTTCCGGCTGCTGGGCCGTCAGGCTGCAGCCTGCGGTCTGGGTATGGAACCGCAGAAGCCACGAGCGCGGGTCTTTCGCCTTGTATTTCTCCTTCATCTCGCGCGCCCAGATGCGCCGCGCCGCCCGATATTTCGCGACCTCTTCGAAGAAGTCGTTGTGCGCGTTGAAAAAGAACGAGAGCCGCGGCGCAAAGCTGTCGACGTCAAGTCCGACTTCGATGCCGGCCTCGACGTAGGCGAACCCGTCAGCAAGCGTGAACGCCAGTTCCTGCAGGGCTGTGGAACCCGCTTCGCGGATGTGGTATCCGCTGATGCTGATGGTATTCCACTGCGGCACATGCTCGGCAGCGAACGACATGATATCAGTGATGATGCGCATCGACGGCTGGGGTGGCACAAGCCAGGATTTCTGAGCGATGTACTCTTTCAGGATATCGTTCTGGATGGTTCCCCTCAGTTTTTCGGATGTTACCCCTTGCCGCTCGCCCACCACGATATAGAAGGCGAACAACACTGAGGCCGGTCCGTTGATCGTCATCGAAGTGGAAATCTGGTCGAGCGGAATCCGGTCGAACAGCACGCTCATGTCCTCGACCGAATCGATGGCGACGCCGCAGCGTCCGACCTCGCCTTCCGAGAAGGTGTGATCGGAATCATACCCCATAAGCGTCGGCATATCGAATGCAACCGACAGCCCCATCTGGCCGTGGTCGAGCAGGAAGTGATAGCGCTTGTTGGTGTCGCGTGCGCTCCCCATTCCCGCGAACTGACGCATGGTCCAGAGCCGCCCGCGGTACATCGTCGGGTGCACCCCGCGCGTGAACGGGAATTCACCGGGATATCCGAGGTCCCGCTCATATTCGAAATCCGGAAGATCGGCCGGGGTATACAGCGGGTTTACTTCTCTGCTGGAGGTGGTCATGAAAATGTAATTCCGCTTCTTCGAGCGCTCGTAGTCCGCCCGCCACTTTTTGTATCCGTTTTCTCCTTGCGCCATTTCAATTGTTCCTCATGATAAGCCGCTTCTCGTCAAACCGGATCAACCGACCACGCGGATTGAACAAGAGAAGCCCTTGTTTTTCGCAAAGAAATTGTTTTCCATCCTTAGGATGCGCGGGGTCGGAGACAGCTCTATCGAACCACATTATAGCATTGCGGGACGAGTATGTCTAACCAGATTGCCAACGGGGGAATAAGATGGATTCCCCCTCCTTCGAGCAGCTCAGAACAAGTTTCCGCGGGAATGGTCACGCGAAGCGCGTGACTTCCGACGCGAGACGCGTGGTTGGCGCTCGGGAGACCCAGCAGGATATTGAAGAATTTAAGATAGGGATTGCGTTATGGCGGGATATCTCATTTCGCCGAGATGGCCATGACGAGCTTGCCGTCCCGATAGTCGTATCCGCCAATCATGATGGTGCCGCCCTTGATGATCCTGAACTCGGTGTTCAATATATCGCGCGAGCCTTTTTCCTTCTTCTCGAGAATCTTGACCCTCAGTTTGATGCGGTTCTCTTCATAACCCTGCATCTGCAATTGCATCTGCCGCCCGCCCGGAAGAGGGACTATCTCTTTTTCGCCGGCCTCGAGTCGTCTCGGGATTCTCTTGACAAGCTGATAGCTCGAATAACGGAAAGCGCCCTTGAATTCCTTCACCAGGTGCTGAATCTGAGGATCGACTCCTCCACCCCCGTTGGAAGCTTCGATCACGTATATGATGATATCGGCCTTTGGCCCGGCTTGTTGAGCCGGAGCTGAAACCGCAGAAAAGGACAAGAGGAGCGAGACCAGCAGGAAAACGGTGACTTGTCGAGCGGGGACTCTATTCATGAAGTCACTCCTTGTTCTTGATCATCCTGGTTCATCACCCAGATGATCTTCATTTTGGTGTCATCCGTCTCGAATACCATGACCGAGCTATCTTCGGCTTCGACTGTATCTATAATGCAATCGTTTGCCGCAATTGCGGGTTCCTGCGTACCCGGCAAATAGACGAACAGAAGCAACACGGCGGCCGCGACCGCTCCAATCGTCGCCCATACGGGCTTGGGGAATCTCAACAGTTCAGTGAGTACGCGCCGGTGCGCCGGCGCGGGCGCCGCTGCGTCCAGGCTTGAATTGATGCGCGCCCACATGCCGGTGAAATTTTGCGACGCCGAAATCATATCATAATGGGTCTTGACGATTCCACTGACATGTTCAAGTTTTGCCAGGTCCCTGGAACAGAGGGCGCAGCCCTCCAGGTGCTCCGCCACACTCTTGGAGTCTCGCTCGTCCAGTTCCTTATCATGAAATCTTTCGAGCAATCCTCGGACCTTTTCACATGCCATTTTCATTGTACAACTCCATAAGTAAGATATCACCGCTCCAGGTGAGGTTCAAGCAACTCCTGCAACTTTTTTCGACCGTAGTGCAGTCTTGACATCACGGTCCCTTCCGAACATTTCATGATCCCGGCGATCTCCCTGTAGGACAACCCCTCGATTTCCCTGAGCACAACAGCCGTCCGCTGCTCGACCGGCAATAATGCAATCGCTTTTTCGATCAATTCCCCGAGTTCCTTCCGCATCAGGCGCTCGGAAGGGTTCTCGGACTGCGCCGCCACAGGATAGTCGCCTTTCTCCTCGACCACCTCGATCTCTTCACGGAACTCGACTTCCTCATGTCGTTGCGCCTTCCTTGCCAGATCAATAGCAGCATTTACTGTGATCCGGTACAGCCACGTATAGAAGGTTGATTGCCCCTTGAATTCCGGCAGCGAGCGATACGCCTTGATGAAAGCCTCCTGTACCGCATCAAGGGCATCTTCCCTGTTTCCCAGAATTCCGTAAGCAACCGAATACATCCGCCGCTGATATTTCTCAACCAACTCCTGGAATGACGCCCGGTTTCCACCGCGAGTTTCGGCGATCAGTTCCTCATCGGAGGACATGAAGTTCTTTAACTCCTGTTCATTAGACGGTTTGAAAGAACCGTTATTCAATCCCAAGGCTTGTTTCAAGACAGAACTGTTCAAGCCGGCCATCGCAAGCAAAGGAGCGGCAGTGTCAGCCAACTCACCCACTGTTTCAGCCATTGTTTCAACATTTGCGTGCAAGCGCAAGGCCCTGAAAACATATGTATATCAATATCAGCAACTTAAGACGCTGTCGACTGAAAGGCAGGCACATCTTCAGGGCGTGAGGATGTAGTGGCCGGTTAATTTCCCGGGAGGGAGTACTTGAGGGCCAATACAACCTCTCTCGGCACCTCCGCTTTTCCCTCGGAATTAAAAACGATTAACTGACGGCTGAGCAGGGAGTCGAGAACTTTGGGAGTAGCGCCGAAACTGGTAAAAGAGTTCTTTTCGAAAAACTTCGGATCCTGCGAGAGCTTGAGCAGGACGGCATATTCAATATCGCTGAGGCCGGACAATGTGCGCGAGATGCTGCCGGAAGAGAAATTGAAGGAGAGCTGTTCGTTCAGCTTGCCGAGGGTCTTCTCCAGCGCGCGAATCTTGTTCTCGGTGTCCGCAATATCCTCGACGATCTTGTCCACCTGCCGGGAGGGGGTACGGCGGGATTTCTGCTGGCGCCGCTCCCGTTGGGCGCCCATGTCGACATCTTGAGAAAAGTATTCCTTCAAGCTGTAGATAAGCTCGACCACCTTATGATGGAGCTCGGTGGTCGTATTGGTTATCTCACGGCTCAGGCGCACAGTATCCAGATAATAGCGATGCGACTGCCAGAGAGTGAAGCCCGAGATCACCAGGATACACACACTGAAAAGGAATGCGATTACCAGGAGTGATATGGAAACGTTCTGAGCGCCGTCCACCTGTGCAAACGCATCGGGTGGAAAAAGGAAAAAGAGGAGGATTCCGTTTGAGCTGATTCTGAGGGCGTCTCCGTCGCGCAGCGTCATTGAGGATATTTCCGTTTCCCGAAGCTGTCCAATCTCCCGTAGAAAATATTATACATCTCCTGAAATATGCTGTCAAACGACGCTCGGCCTAAGAGCAGCACGTCAAATTGGTTACGGTGGGATTTTCCAAAGGCGGCTACCGGGGACAAAGAAAATTCGTTGTCCCCGGAGCCGGTTAAAATCGGAGGATAATCAGGTGCCCATTTCCCAAGAGGAAAGATATTTCTTCTGTTCGGGCGTCAGCGTGTCGATTTCGATCCCCATCGCCTTGAGTTTGAGGCGGGCGACCCAGGCGTCGATCTCGCGGGGGACATTGTACACTTTCGGTTTGAGCTTGCCCTTGTTCTTGACAACGTATTCGGACGTCAGCGCCTGAACGGCGAAACTCATGTCCATGACGGATGCCGGATGTCCCTCGGCGGCCGACAGGTTAATAAGCCTTCCTTCGGCCAGCAAATAGATGCGCCTGCCGTCCGCGAGCACGAATTCATCTACGAATGCGCGCACCCCTTTATTTACTTTTATGGCGATGTCTTCCAGTTCCGGAATGTTGATTTCGACGTTGAAATGTCCGGAATTGCAGATGATCGCGCCGTCCTTCATCGCGAGATAATGTTCCTTGCGCAGGCAGGAGATATCGCCGGTGACCGTGCAGAAAACCTCGCCGATCCTTGCGGCTTCGAGCATCGGCATGACCAGGAAGCCGTCCATTGCCGCCTCGATCGCGCGCAACGGGTCCACCTCGGTCACGATCACGATCGAGCCCATTCCCCGGGCGCGCATCGCGAGGCCGCGGCCGCACCAGCCGTAGCCTGCGACCACGAATTTTTTTCCGGCAAGCAGCACGTCGGTCGCGCGGATGATCCCGTCAATGGTTGACTGGCCGGTCCCGTAGCGGTTGTCGAAGAAATGCTTCGTATCGGCGTCATTGACGGCGATAACCGGGAATTTCAGCGCCTTATCGCGCTCCATCGCGCGCAGGCGAATAACGCCGGTGGTGGTCTCTTCCATGCTGCCGATCACATCGGGTATCTGTTTTGGATAATCGGCATGGATCATCGAGACGAGGTCGGCGCCGTCATCCATAGTGATCTGCGGCCTATGCGCAACTGCAGCCTTGATATGGGCGTAGTAGGTGTCACGGTCTTCGCCTTTGATGGCGAAGGTTGGGATTCCGAACTCGTAGCTGAGAGCCGCCGCGACATCATCCTGCGTGGAGAGCGGGTTGGAAGCGCACAATACCAGATCTGCTCCGCCGGCTTTCAGCGTCCGCGCCAGGTTAGCGGTTTCGGCGGTAATATGCAAACAGGCGGACATGCGGTACCCCCGAAGGGGCAGTTCCTTCTCGAAGCGGTCCCTCACCAGTTGCAGCACCGGCATATCGCGGTCGGCCCAACCGATTCGCCTGATTCCTTCGGACGCCAACCGCGGATTTTTCACGTCCCCCATTTTCTCTTTCACGCGCTTGTTCAAGCTTTTACCTCCCTCAGCAGGTCTTTGACCAAGTCTCTTTCTTCCCATTTAAACCCTTGATCCTCGCGCCCGAAATGGCCGTAATTCGTGGTTTTCCGGTAAATGGGTTTTCGCAGATCAAGCCGCTCGATGATGGAAGCGGGCCGCAAGTCGATTAGTTTTACTATGGCATCGGATATCAGATCGTCGTCCACGATGCCCGTTCCGAACGTATTGATCAGGACGGATACCGGCTGAGCCACTCCGATAGCGTAAGCGAGTTGAACTTCGCACATGTACGCCAGGTCGGCAGCGACGACGTTCTTGGCGATATAGCGCGCCATGTATGCCGCCGAGCGATCGACCTTCGTGGGGTCTTTGCCGGAGAAGGCGCCGCCGCCGTGGGAAGCATACCCACCGTATGTGTCGACGATGATTTTGCGCCCGGTCAGTCCGCAATCGCCGTGGGGACCGCCGATAACGAAGCGGCCGGTGGGATTGATGTAATACTTGATATTGGATTCTTCGAATAATTCCGGCGGAATGGAGGGCTTCACCACTTGCTCGATGACTTTGGCCCGAATCTCTTCAGGAGTCGTTTCCTCATTGTGTTGGCAGGAGACGACGACGGTATCCACCCGTGTCGGCTTGAGCAAATCGTACTCGATCGTGATCTGGGACTTGCCGTCGGGCCGGAGGAACGGCAGCATACCCGCCTTCCTGACCTCGGCGAGGCGGCGTGTGATCCGGTGCGAGAGCGCGATCGGCATCGGCATCAGTTCGGGAGTATCTTTACATGCGAACCCGAACATCATTCCCTGGTCGCCGGCGCCCTGTTCGTGGCTCTTCGTCGCTGTCACGCCCATGGAAATATCCGGTGACTGTTTTTTCAGTGAAACGATGACGCCGCAACTGTCGGAGTCCAGCCCATAGCAGGCGTCCACATACCCGATGCTCTGGATTACCCCCCGCACGACCTCGACGATATCCACGTGGGCCTTGCTGGTGATCTCTCCTGCCACCAGCACCAGGCCGGTGGTCACCAGGCATTCACAGGCAACGCGGGAAAAAGGATCCTGTTCAATCATCGCATCCAGGATCCCGTCGGAGATCTGGTCGCAGATTTTGTCGGGATGCCCCTCCGTAACCGACTCAGAAGTGAACAGATGGCGTCCCTTTCGCGGTGTTCGTTTCACAGCCCTTCTCCTTAAGTAGTTGCAGCTTACGCGTCCCAGCCCATTGAAAAACAAGCTCCCGTTTCCACGCGTCTGTGCGGAAGGAGCGGGAGCTTCAAAATCATTGGAAGATATTTCTTACCGTTTGAACTGCGTGGCGAGAAGGTTGCAGTCAAGCCGCACTCCCGGCCCCATCGTCGAGGAGAGCGTGGCCGAGCGCAGGTACTGCCCCTTTGCCGCGGATGGCTTCGCCCGGGTTATTCCCTCGAAGACTGCAACGGCATTTTCATAGATCTGATCTTCCGTGAAGGAAGCTTTCGCCACCGGCACATGGATATTGGCGTTCTTATCGACTTTGAACTCGATTTTACCGGCCTTGATCTCTTTGACCGCCTTGCCGACGTCAAAGGTCACCGTACCGGATTTGGGAGACGGCATCAGCCCGCGCGGGCCCAGGATTTTCCCGAGTTTTCCCACGTTGCTCATCATATCCGGCGTCGCCACTGCTGCATCAAAATCGAGGAATCCGCCGCGGACTTTTTCCACCATGTCCTCGGCGCCCACAAAATCGGCGCCGGCATTCCTGGCCTCGCCTTCTTTTTCGCCTTTTGCGAAGACGAGGACCCGAATTTTCTTGCCGGTTCCGTGCGGCAGCGAGACTGTCCCACGCACCATTTGATCGGCGTTTCTTGGATCGACGCCGAGCTTGAGAGCAAGTTCGACTGTCTCATCGAATTTAGCGGTGGCGGTTTTCTTCACCAAGGTGACCGCCTCTCGCAAATCATATTGTTTGGTCGATTCGACCGCTGTTCGCGCCGCCGTCATTCGTTTACTTGTTGTATTAGCCATTGTCGTGCTTTCTCCTGGACAGGGGATTTACCCCGTGATTTCAATACCCATGCTGCGGGCCGTTCCTTCAACCATTCGGATAGCCGCCTCGACGTCGGCCGCGTTGAGGTCAGGCATCTTCATCTGAGCGATTTCACGAACCTGCTCGCGCGTAATCGAGCCTGCTTTCTCCCGGTTCGGCTCGCCGGAAGCTTTCGCTATTTTCGCCGCCTTCTTGAGAAGAACCGAGGCGGGCGGGGTTTTCGTTATGTAGGTAAACGACCTGTCTTCGAAAACCGTTATCACTACGGGAATAATGAGGCCCTGTTTGTCCTTTGTCCTCTCGTTGAAGGATTTGCAGAACTCCATGATGTTGACGCCGTGCTGTCCGAGAGCAGGGCCGACCGGCGGAGCAGGATTTGCCTGGGCTCCGGGAACATGAAGTTTGATCACCGCTTTTACTTTCTTTGCCATTGTTGGGAAGCTCCTTCAGGAATCATACTTTCTCGACCTGCCAGAACTCAAGTTCGACAGGTGTCAGTCTCTCGAATATCTCCACCATTACTTTGAGCTTGCCGCGTTCCGGATTGACTTCGTCGACGTATCCCATGAAGTTGGTGAACGGGCCCTCGATGATTTTTACCTTGTCCTCTTTTTCAAAACTGACCTTTGGCTTCGGCTTTTTCTGCTCGCCGCGCATTTGCTGGAATATGGCCTCAACCTCCTCCGGCTCCAGAGACGTCGGCATTTTGCCGGATCCGATGAATCCCGTGACGCCGGCGGTATTGCGAATCATGTACCAGGTCTTGTGAGTAAGCTTCATTTCCACCAGTACATAACCGGGGAAAATCTTGCGGCTGGTAACGCGTTTCTTGCCGCCTTTTACTTCGGCTACCTCTTCAGTGGGTACAATTATCTGCGTAACCAGATGCTCCAACCGCTCCTGCTTCACTTTGCTTTCGAGGGTCTGCTTCACCTTGTTTTCGTGGCCGGAATGCGCATGGATGACGTACCACCGCTTCTCCGCCTCTTCCTCGCTCGGAAGGCCGGCTGTCTTTTTGACAGCAGGCCGCGCGGCCGTTCTGGGTTTTTTTTCGGCGACTTCTCCCTCAGGAAGGGTCGCTTGTTCTCCCTCCTCGGTCGACTCCCGTTCCGTCTCGACGCCCTCGGGCATCTCCTCGATGAGCGCATCCGATTCGGGAAGTGAAAGATCCGGCTTCGCCACGGGCTCCTGTTCGCCCTGCTCTTTTGGAGGGCGTTGACCGGAAGGCAGCAGCTCAGCCATTTCGTCTTCCGTCTCCGGCAACGGTTTGTCTGCCGGTACCTCCTCTGCGGCCTCTCTTGCTATTTCAGCGGAAGAAGATTCATCGCCGGAACGATCCGGCGGTCCCTTCGGGCCGGCCAGATCAGGAGGCGGCTGGGGAGCCTCTTCACCTTCTGCGGTTTCCTGAGCAGCCTCCGGCGGAAAGGACTCTTCAGCCGGTTCTCCGGCTTCGTCTTCCGGTGAGGTGCTTACTTGTTGGTCCTGTTGTTCTGGGATTTTATCCCCTGCTTTTTTTTCTTTCTCTTCAGCCATCAATCAGGTTCTCGTGGTTTACAGGCCGAGTATCCGGGTAACAATGGTATAAAGGAAGAAATCCACGATCGCAAGAAAGACGGTTACGATCGCTACCAGAACCAGCACCACCCCGGTGGAGCTGGTTAATTCCTTCCTGGTCGGCCATGCTACCTTTTCCATCTCGGCCTTGACCTTTTTCACATAATCAACAAATTTCTGGATCATTAGTACTCCGGAAAATCCGGTAACGGATCAAAATTTGGCAGGCCTGGAGGGACTCGAACCCCCAACATCCGGTTTTGGAGACCGGCGCTCTGACCAATTAGAGCTACAGGCCTGCACGCTAAACGTTCAGAGGCGATTGTCGCCCCGCTATGTCTCATTTAGTTTCTCGATGGGAAGTATGCGTCTGGCAGAACTTGCAGTATTTCCGCAGTTCGAGTTTTTCCGGGTGTTTCTTTTTGTCCTTGGTCGTCGTATAATTTCGCTGCTTGCATTCGCTGCAGGCAATCGTGACTATTTCTCTCACCCTTTATCCTCCTCACTCGCGATCCATTTCGTAATTTTATTCGACAATCTCAGAGACGACGCCGGCTCCGACGGTGCGCCCGCCTTCGCGGATAGCGAAACGAAGCTCTTTTTCCATCGCGATCGGCGTGATCAGTTCCACTTCTATCCGGATGTTGTCGCCCGGCATCACCATCTCCACTCCCTCCGGAAGCGCCAGGTTCCCCGTCACGTCCGTGGTGCGGAAGTAAAACTGCGGCCGATAGCCCGTGAAAAAC
>QZKU01000099.1 GCA_003598085.1 Candidatus Abyssobacteria bacterium SURF_5 | reverse complement strand
ACACCAAAGCTATCACTCAGAAGAAAAAGAACAAAAGCCGCCCTCGATCAAACTTTCCTACAGAAATTACTCGGAATTTAGATGCGTAAGCCCTGGGCGGCACCCGCGATTCACTTGGTCGCTGATGACGAATCCGATAATGGTCTTCCGTCGCTCAGTTTCAAGGGAGCGTGCCGTCGTCATATACGGTGCGGCCGCCAAGGAATGTTCGCACCACTTTTGTTTGCGGCAAATCATCCAGATCACACGTGAGGGGGTCACGGTCGGTTATAATCAGATCGGCGTAATCGCTTGGGCGAAGCGTCCCGATGTTTTCCCAATCGAGAACACGCGCGGCATCACGGGTCCACATGAGGGCGGCCTCCATCCGAGTGACCGGCTGCGCCGGCCCGAGATTACAGGTTCCGCTTCCACAGAAGCGATGGGTTTGCGCAAGCTGTATGTGCTCGAAAATGTTTTTTGGTCCCCAATCGGTTCCGCAGCCGACGACAAGTCCGGCATCTAGGAGCCTTCGCAGGGGGATCAGGTCCTGCAGGATGTCGTTTCCGAAGCGTTTTCTCATCAGGTCTCCTTTTCCCCAGGAGAATGACATGCTTGTTGTCGCATGGAATCGGAGGCGTGCATAGCGCCTTGCATGTTCCTGCTTCAGCAGATAAACGTGCTGCAGAATCCAGCCGCGGGAGGCCTCGCTCAAGCCGGCGAGCAGGGTTTCGGCGCGATCCAAAAACTCATCGTGGTCTCGATAGCCGGTATTGATGCAATTCAGGCGCAGCTTGTTTCTGGCACAGAATTCAATTGCTCTCGCTTCCTTTTCGCCGGAGACGAAAGTGAATCCGCGTGTGGGTTTTTCGTAGGGGCCGGGATAGCTTTCGTGCATTCGCAGAAAGCCGGGCCAACAGGGGCCGCCACGCGAGATGGTTACTCCGTTTGAGCGGAGAAAATCGTCATTCGTGTTTGTCATGGAGAGCGCAAGCTTCAGGTTTTCCTCGAACTCCTCATCCGAAAGCGGTAATGCCCACGGGAGCCCGTAGATCTCGGATTCGAGTGCGGTAAGCACACGCACGGTCAGCTCGTCATTTTCCCGGAGCGTTCGATATATCTCGATCTCCGCAGGGCTCATCATATGTCCCTCATAGACCGTTGTGACGCCTATGCGGTTGTATTCGGCCATCGCTCCGCGGGTACCGGGGAAAATCGATTCCGGATTGAGAAACGGAATCTGCTTCCAGAGCGAATCGATGAAAGAATCATTGGTGTAATAGAGGTTGACCGACCCGTGAAGGATGCCCGTTGGTTCTCCGTTCGCGTCTTTCTCGATCCATACGTTCTCCACCCGGTCGGGAGTTTCCCTGGTGATGCCGAGAGTGCGGAGCCCGAGGCTATTGAGGGCGCACACGTTCGGGATCACGGGCGCCCACGCCTGAATGAGCACCGGATGTTGTGTAGTGGCGCGATCCAATACCTTTTTTTGGGGGAGGTTTCGCTCCTTCAGGTCGCGATAGGAACGGCGAATGAAGTAGTGAGCCTCTCCCACGGGGGTCGCCATCACCCATTCTCCGGCCGGAGTCTCAGACGCCTTTTTTTGTATTTGCTGGACGATGTCTTCATGCGACTGCGCGTCCGCCAGATTGGCGAGTGGATAACTCAATGCTCCGAAATGGAGGAGGTGAGGATGCGTGTCTATGAGGCCCGGCATTACCGAGCAACCATGAATGTCCAGGGGTTCAGCCGCGGACCCTGCGAGGTTTTTCATCTCCTCTGAAGAGCCAACTCCGGCCACGCGGCCGTTTTTCAAAACAATCGCTTCGGCCGGGGGAGTGACGCCATCCATGACATGGACTTTGCCGCCCGTGATCAGAAGGGTTTGTGATGGGGGCCGGGAGGACGCAAAGGATGTATTGGTATTCATCTTTTTCCCCTTATTTTATTTGCGAAATGTAAGTCCGGATTCTACGGGCAACGATTTTATGGGAATATTTACCGGTGAATGCAATCCATTCGCAGATCAGCGGCAAAGCCTCGCGAAACGCAGGATCATAAGGAGATTCTTGATGTTCAAAATACCGCAAGCGATCACCGCTATATGTGACAGAGAGTTCCGGTTTATATCGG
Organism: Candidatus Abyssobacteria bacterium SURF_5; assembly: GCA_003598085.1. Lineage (NCBI taxonomy): Bacteria > Pseudomonadati > Candidatus Hydrogenedentota > Candidatus Abyssobacteria > Candidatus Abyssobacteria bacterium SURF_5. The sequence continues at coordinate 49,123 of QZKU01000099.1, read as the reverse complement.
AGAACAGAGAAGCGGGGCAGTTTTTTGCTCAGCCACGCCAGGCATGGTTCAACGAGGAAGATTCGCTCGTCATCAGTAAAAGTGACCCATGCGTGGCCCGATCCGTATCTTCCTCGCGTGCCCAAGACGAGGCGAGCTTCGTAGCCCAGAGCCATCAGTTGCCGCCAGGTCCAGAGGGCGAAGTCCTCGCAATCTCCTTTTTTCTTGATCTCGAAATCCTCGGGCGGCATCCAATAATCCCTTTGTCCGAACTGTTTTAGGTCTGAGACATATCGGCATTGCCTGAGGAAGCAATGGACTTCATCGAGATTGGAACATTTTACGGATAACGGTCGATTGAGATAACGGCCAAGAGGGAGCGTTGGAGCGAAGAGCACATGGTAACGCTTGTTTCTCGGCTGCGAGACCTGTTTTCCTAGTGCGTCATAGGTACCCGGAACAATTTCCGCAATCATGGCTTTGATCTGTTGTGAAGGCCAATGTGAAAGCGCATTCCTTTAATTCCGGCATAGATATATGTCAACGGACGATAGAAATAGTAGAGATCGGATTTCTGCAATAGTAATTCTTTCTTCATGCGATTCTGACATCGGGACAGGGCCGTTAGTATCACATCCATTCTATCAAAGTGAACGCCCGCCCTCAAAGCGGGAAATGAGGTTGTTGCCTGGCGCTCGGTTATGGTAAAATACATCTCTGAATCAGATACAAAATCTTCTATGGTAAGGGCGGGCTTGATGGAATTAATCAAATATTTCTTTGACATCATATTGCATCTGGACAAGCACCTGGATGTGGTCATCAAGAATTTCGGCAACTGGACATATGCCATTTTCTTTTGCATCATCTTTTTCGAGACCGGCGTTGTGGTCACGCCGTTTCTTCCGGGAGATTCGCTGTTGTTTGCCGTAGGCGCTTTGGCCGCCCTCGGCTCGCTGGATGTAAAGCTGGTGCTGATTCTTTTGATCATTGCGGCGATCGCTGGAGATACCGCTAATTACTGGATCGGTCATGCGGCCGGTCCGAAAGTTTTCACGAAGACTAATTCGCGATTCCTGAACAAGGAGCACCTTGACCGGACTCATCGGTTTTATGAGAAATACGGGGGCAAGACAATTGTCCTGGCAAGATTTATTCCTATCATTCGGACATTTGCGCCCTTTGTGGCCGGCATTGGGAGCATGAACTACCGCCATTTTATCGTATACAACGTTTTAGGCGGAACGTTTTGGGTGTTGCTTTTTGTGCTGGGCGGCTATTTCTTTGGGAATATGCCGGTGGTCAAGAACAATTTTTCGCTGGTGATCTTTGCAATCATCTTCATCTCGATCCTGCCGGGTATAATCGAGTTCGTTCGCTCCCGCAGAAAGTCTTCGGATGCCGTCGCTGAGAGGGCCGCGTGCCCTGAGGATTGAGATTCGAACAGCGCCAAACGTCTCATTATTGATCGCTTGCCGCGTTGAAGTCTTGCAGCACTCACCTTCAAAATCTTTCACTTTTCCTCGAAGCATTTTCTTCTTAAGATGATGTCCGTATGCGTTCGAGCACGCGCTCCGAGTCCCGAACGAGGTGGCGCGCGCCCATCAGATAAGCTGCCGCACTGAGCGCCATCACGATCGGCATGATGGCCAGCAAAGCAAAGTGCAGATTCGTCAGGTCCGACACCCACCCGACGAGTACCGGCGAGATGACGTCTCCGAGGGCATGAATGAAGAAGATGTTGAGCGCAAATGCGGTAACGCGCATTTTCGGCATGGTCACATTGATAATGATTGCGTTGGACGGGCCGGTATTGACGAACAGGAAGAACTCGGCCCAGAAAACCGCCTGCCAATATACGAGTGGAGTTCGGGCGGTGAGGGCGATAATCGCACAGGGAACGCTGAGCAATAATCCCGCTCCGGATACGAGGAAATACGCGCTCTCCCACCGTTTCTGAAGCCGGTCTGCAAGCCAGCCGCCGAAAAATGTTCCAATGATGCCGGCCGCCAGTGTGGCAATACCGAAGTAGAGGTCGGCATTTTGGAGTGAGAGTCCACGGACTCGATAGAAGTAAGTCGGCATCCATGCCGCCAGGCCGCCGGTCACAAAGGTCATCAAGGTCATACCGATAGTATCGAATACATAGGAAGGTATGTGCGCCAGGTCAAAGTAAGCCTTGAGCGGAAGCTTGGTTTTCAAATACTGGGCTAATTCTTCCTCACTTACGGCTTCGCTTTGTCCGCGAACGGGTTCCCGGATGAACGTAATCGCGAGCGCCATCAGAAGGCCCGGAAGTCCGACGATGAGAAAAGCGGGCCGCCATCCGAAGCGAACGCCGAGCGCGCCGCCCAGAATGTAGCCGAGGGCGAACCCGACGGGAATTGCGACATAGAAAAAGGCGAGCATTTTGGAGCGGCTCTCGCGGGGATACAGGTCGGTGATGATGGTGGGCGCAGTCGTCGAATAGCTCGCTTCCCCGACCCCGAGGAGGAGGCGGAATCCGAATAGTTGCGCAAAATTCTGTGCGAGAGCCGATGCGGCAGTGGTAATGCTCCAACCGGCCACTCCGGCGCCGGCAATCCACTTGCGCGCATACCGGTCGCCCAACCATCCGAAAAGGGGGGAGAAAATCATGTAGGTGAAAATGAAGGCCGATACCAGCATCCCGAGCGCGCGGTCTGAAAGTGCCCATTCATCCTTGATGAGCGGCAGCATGCCATTGAGCACGCTCCGGTCGATGTAGTTGAGGAGGTTCATGACAAAGAGGATGGCGAGCGTGATGTGGGCCATCCTGCCCGGCGTGATTGATTGCGCCTTTGTCGAAGCCTCGGAAGTCATCGGGATCTGGTTGAGAACTTTCTGTTTTGATGAGGAATGGATCGCCGTGTTTCGGATAAGGGGCCCATTCTATCACCGGCCCTTGCGCTTAGTCAATGACCATCCAATTCTGCTTTGAGATGCTTGACATATGCTTAAAAGCTGGTATACATTTGAGTCTGCGCAGACTGTTGAAGGCGATTAGTTGAGTTGGAACTAAGGGAATACGCAAGCGGGAGGGACCGTGGGCAGACAACATCCTATTTTCACTGAAGAACATGAAATGCTGCGGCGCTCGGTTCGCAGCTTTCTTCAAAAGGAAATCGCTCCGCATGCCGACGAGTGGGATCGGCGGGGCGGCTTTCCTCACCGGGAACTGTTCAAGCGTTTTGGCGAATTGGGCTTCCTGGGCCTAAACATTCCCGAGGAATATGGCGGGGCGGGCGGCGACTTCGTTTCCACGATCGTCTATGGCGAGGAGATGGGCGCCTGCAACGTTGCCGGCGTATCTGCTTCCATTGGAATGCATGCCACCATCGTGCTGCCGTATCTTTCGATGCTCGGAACGGAGGAGCAGAAGCAGAAGTATCTTGTGCCGGGCGTCAGGGGCGAGGTCATCGGCTGTTTGGGGGTGACGGAACCGAATGCAGGTTCGGATGTCGGCTCGATCCGAACCTCCGCAGTGCTCGACGGTGACAGCTACGTCATCAATGGCAGCAAGATATTCATCACGAACGGCGGAATCGCCGACTTCATCATCCTGGCCGCCAAAACCGACAAGGAGAAGGGGCACGCCGGCATCAGCCTCTTTCTTGTTGACACGAATCTACCGGGTTTCACGGTCAGCCGGGACCTTGACAAGCTGGGCTGGCGCTCCGGGAACACGGCCGAACTCGCTTTCGAGGATGTGCGCGTGCCGAGAAGCGCACTGTTTGGCGAGGAGAACATGGGTTTTTACCAGATCATGATCCATTTTCAGGAGGAGCGCTTATATATGGCAATCGGCGCCGTATGTGAAGCCCAGAAAGCGCTCGACCTTGCGATCGAGTATTCGAAGGACCGCGTCCAATTCGGGAGACCGATTGCAAAGTTTCAGGTGACTCGCCACAAGATCGCGGATATGGCCACTGAGATCGAGGCTGCGCGCCAGTTAGTGTACAACACGATCCGGATGCATATCGAACAGGAGCCCTGCAACGTCGAAGTCGCCATGTGCAAGTTGTTCGCCTGCGAGATGTCCAATCGTGTCATCAATCAGTCGCTTCAGCTCTTTGGCGGATATGGTTATATGATGGAATACCCGATTCAGCGGCTGTGGCGCGATTCGCGGATCGGCCCCATCGGCGGAGGCACGTCGGAAATCCAGCGCGAGATCATTGGCAGGCTGCTGCTTCAATAGTTCCGGAACAGGGGAGAGGGCAATGTCGGTAGATTATGTGAAGAAGGGCAACATCGCGTACATAACGCTGAACCGGCCCGAAGCGCGCAACGCGCTCGATCCCGAGACGCTTGAGAAACTTGGGCAGACCTGGATCGACTTTCGGGATGATCCGTCGTTGCTGGTCGCCATTGTTACCGGCGTCGGCAACTCATTCTGCGCGGGCGCCGATCTCGCCACGTTGATCCCGCGAATTACCGCCTCTCCCGAGGGGATCGAGGGTTTGCTGACGGGCGAGGTGGCTAAAATATTCCAATCGGCGATGCTGCGGGATTTTGATCTCTGGAAGCCAATTGTGGCAGCGGTTAACGGCTACTGCATCGCGGGAGGATTAGAGATGCTGCTTGGGATGGATATCCGTATCGCCTCGGAAAAGGCCTTCTTTGCGCTGCAGGAAGTGCGCTGGGGTCTTTTTCCCGCAGGCGGATCGACGGTGCGCCTGCCGCGGCAAATCCCGTTTTGCAAGGCAATGGAAATCTTATTGACGGGCGAGAAGATCGATGCGCGCGAGGCTCATCGAATCGGGCTGGTGAATTACGTCGTTTCGCCGGAGGAATTGATGCCGACTGCCGAGCGTATTGCACAACGCATTTCCGAGAATGGTCCGCTTGCAGTGAAAGCGATCAAGCAGTCGGCGGTCGAATGCCTCAGCCTGCCGCTCGAAGACGCGTTTAGGCGCGAGACCCGGCTTGCGACGCCGGTGTACAAATCGGAGGATGCGGTAGAGGGGCCGATGGCATTCATGCAGAAGCGCAAACCCGAGTTCAAGGGTAAGTAATCCACTAAGCGCGCGAGAGAATCACTGGACGTATCCGAGAGCCTTGAGCGCGTCCTTTTCTTCTTTCGAAAAAGCTCCTCCTTGCAGGGAGAGCGGCCCCCGTTCAATCCCGTTCCTGAAGCGTTCGACTTCGGTCTTCAACAATTTGAGAGGTTCGCTCTCCTGTCCCACAAGACTTATATCCTCAGAAGGGTCTGTTTTGACATCATAGAGAGCGTCGCCTTTGGGGTCACCCGTCAACAATTTCCATTGTCCTTTCCTGACACTGACATAATGGTATTCGGGATTTGTACGCGGCAGGTACAACTCGCTGAAAATAACGCGGTCTTCCGCTTCCTCATCCCGGATGAGCGGCATGAGGCTTTTCCCTTGGAAGCGGGGATCCATTTTTCCGCCGATCCACTCGACGAAAGTCGGCAGGAGGTCCACATGTCCGGCGACCTGTTCGATCTTTTTCCCGCGAGGCATTTTCGGCCCCCAAATGATAAGCGGAATATTGATCAGTTCATTTTCAAGGGAATAGATGTGTCCGCTGCATGTTTCAATCCCCTCGCCGTGGTCCGCGGTGATGACAACATAGGTGTTATCTGATAATTCCAGTTGCTCGAGTTCCGAGATCAGGCGCGATATCTGGTAATCGAGATGGGCGATTTCGCCGTCATAACTGTCGGCGCACGGCTCGGTTTCATCAAAAAAAGCGCTCCGGTAGGGCTCGGGCGGCGAGTAGGGGCCGTGCGGGTCCATGTACTGGATATGAAAGAAGAAACGTTTGGTTCGATGTTCTCTGAGCAGGCCGATTGCCCTGTCCGTAAGCAAGGCCGAGCCGTAAACGAAATCCATTGTCGCGTCGACCTGGATGCCGGTTGCCTGATATGCGTTCGCTGCGAACGGATTCGTCAGCAACGATTTCGTGTACCACCCGTTATCAGCCATTATTTGCGCCATATTCAGAGCCGGATTCCTCCATCCGTCCCCGTTCGGATCCAGACTGTAGGAAAAATAGCGAGACGTGTAGATGGTGGTATATGAAGGCAAGCTCCAGCTTGATGCGGCGATGAAATTCTTGAAAAGAAGCCCCTCTTCGGCCAACTGGGCGATGTGAGGCGTCGTATTCTTGTCATAGCCGTAACAGCTCATGTGAGATGGTGTAAGCGCATCAGAAATGATGAATAAAATATTGTTCTCTCCGGGGCGACGTTCAAATGCCCGCTCCCTCCATCCGGCCCATCCGGCACATGCCGCTCCCGATAAGAGCAAGAAAATGAAGCATCTGAGGATTTGAATCATGCCGAAATCGAGGCGCAGGTTTTTCAGGACGTGCAGGTTTGTCGCCAGCGCGAGGAAAGAGGCCGGGATGAGGGCGACGGCCAGGAAAATTATTTCGGTCTCGGCGGCAGCGGCGCCGGCTCTCGTTATCAGGGAATGTACCAGGTGAAATCGGCTGATTTCGGCCGCTATATATGAGCGATGGGGGAAGGCCGCAAGAAAGCTGATCACAACGGCGACAAACGGCGCGGCATTGTCTACCAGAGCAGTTTTGAATGGCCTATGGGTCAAACAGGATGACAGCGCGGAGAAGAGATGCCAGAGGAAGAAAAATCCGAATGCCCCGGAAGCGAGGTAGACGGTCTGATAGGAGACGGAATAAGCGTCGGGGAAACGGTTGAAGGTGCCTTCGATATCCCAGAGAAGCCAGGAGAAGCATGCGGCACTCGCGATACAGGAACAATAGCATGCGAGGAGGAAAAGGCGGCTATCGTAAAGACGCGAGAAGAACTGTGCGAAATTATTTCTGTGGATTGCCGTCGCCATACTTCGCGTGCGTCTCCGATTCAAGTGGTGAATTTTTCATGGGGAATCACCTCTTGATCGTGTGCTCCTGCACAGGCAGGGATGCAGCCGGGCGGACGATCTGCTCTTTTTTCCCGATTCCGGCGATTCTGTCGACGACAGCGGCTCCGACCGCATCGCCCCATACGTTGACGGTGGTTCTGCATCGATCGAGAAACCAGTCTATAGAAAGCAAGAGCCCGATCCCTTCGAGGGGGAGGCCGACCGACTTCAGTACAATCACCATTGTCACGAGTCCGGCCTCGGGAATACCGGCCGCTCCTATTGCGGCGAGGGTTGCGGTGAGGAAGATGATTGCCTGTTCCGGAAGACCGAGCGTCACGCCATAGGCTTGCGCGATAAACATTGCCGCCACCGCCTCATAGAGGGCAGTGCCGTCCATGTTAATAGTTGCGCCCATGGGAAGAACAAACGATGCGGATTCATTGGATACGTCATTTCGGTGCTCGACGCATTCCATTGTCAGCGGGAGCGTGGCGGAGCTCGATGCGGTCGAAAATGCAGTAGTTAGCGCGGGCATCATGTTAAGGGAATATTGCGCCGGATTCCGCCTGCCAAGGAGCCAGAGCAGGAACGGCAGGACAAGGAGTGCGTGCATTAACAAACCGAGGATGACTGTTCCCGCATACGAGAACAACTTTGCCAGCGCCGCCCAGAATAAGTCGCCGCCGCCCGCCTTCCCGAGGCGGTAGGCGATGAGCGCAAACACACCGATCGGCGCGAAATACAGGATGATATGCACCATTTTCATGATGGCTTCGTTAACGGCCCCAAAAAAAACGAGAACAGGTTTGCCGCGTTCGCCGAGCGTACTTGTCACAGCTCCGAAGAAGAGCGAGAAAACGATAAGCGGGAGCACGTCATTTTTGGCGGCGGCCTCGAAAATATTTTCTGGAATCATACCGATGAGGACAGCGGTCAGGGAAAGATCCTTCTCCAACACCGCAGTTGGGGCATATGTCTCGCCGAAATTCATCCCGGCTCCGGGCGTAAAGATATTGACCAGCATCAGGCCAATAAGCACGGAGATTCCGGTTGTACTGAGAAAATATGCAAATGTATAGAGGCCCGTCCGCCCGAGTTTTCGAATATCGCCGAGGTTTCCGATGCCGGTGATCATCGACGCCACGATCAGGGGGACGATGATCATCTTCAGGGCGTTCAGAAACAGGTCGCCGATCCACTTGACGGTCTCCATTCGCTCGCCGAAGAACCATCCGCATATGCCTCCGGCGATCATCCCGATGACGATGCCGGCGAGTATTTTTCCGCTCGTGCCTGTTCTGGGTTCTTGCATATCGAGATGTTCCGCGGGTTTTGGGACGAAAGGGATTCTTTTTCGAGATTATCAACTTTCCGCGGGTAAGTCAACCTCTGTACGGGCCGGTTCACGGATTGCGAGTCATTGGGCGGCAGGATTGTGGGTGGAGGCTTGACGTCGGGATGTAAGAGAACTAAAATATTGCGTGATCAATCCCTTTCTTTCGCATTTCCCAGAAAAGATTGGAGCACTCGCACATGAACTATGCGATAAAGAGACAGTTGGATCCGATATTTCGTCCGCGCTCGGTAGCTGTGGTCGGCGCATCGAATAACCCCGAGAGGTGGGGCAACGGCACAATGCGCAGTGTGCTCGACTGGAGCCAATTTCGCGGAGAGGTGTATCCGGTAAACCCGAAAGAGGATCAAGTCTGCGGGATCAAGGCGTACAAGAGCGTTTTGGATGTTCCGGCCGAGATCGATTTGGCGGTTATTGTGGTGAACGCGGCGCAGGCGGTTGACGTATTCCGGCAGTGCGTCTGCAAAAAGGTGGGCGGCGCTGTCATTATTACTGCGGGTTTTGCCGAGATCGGTGACCAAGGCAGGCAGATGCAGGAGGAATTAAAGCGGCTCTCGATGGAGAGCGGCATTCGCTTCGTGGGTCCGAACTGCAATGGCATCTGGAGTTCTGCCGTGCGTTTGAACCTGTGTTTTTGGGGAATCGTACAGCCCGGTCCCACCGCATTCATATCACAGAGCGGAACGATGGGAGATTATCTGTTTGACGTTGCGCAGGCGAAAGGATACGGCTTCGCCAGGTTTGTGAGCTCCGGAAATCAGGCGAGCCTGGATGTATGCGATTATCTCGAGTATCTGGCGGATGACGAAGAGACGAAGGCAATCACGCTGTACCTGGAAGGTGTCAGCGACGGCAAGCGTTTTCTGGAGGCCGCCCGCAAGGCAACTGCAAACAAGCCGGTGCTGGTCTACAAGGTAGGCCGCACGGCGGTGGGCGCGCGTGCCGCGGCAAGTCACACTGCTTCTTTGACCGGCAGCGCCGACATATTCGATGCTGCATGCCGGCAGGCGGGCGTCATCATTTGCGAGAACATGCTGGAAATGTTTGATTATGCGGAAGCGCTTGGAAACCAGCCGCTTCCGCGGGGGAATCGGGTTGCTATTGCATCCGGAGGAGGCGGTTTTTGCGTGGTGACTTCCGAAGCGTGCGCGAAGATGGGATTGGAAGTGCCGGTCCTGCACTCTGAGACTCAGCAGGAACTGCGCAAGCATGTACGCGAATTTTCGCCTCCGCTCCTGAATCCGGTTGACCTGATTGCGCGGAAGAGTCACCTGGATTATGCCGCTGCGATCGAGGTGCTTGCGAAACAGGATTATATTGACGGCTTGATCATCATGCCTCCCTACGGCGGGATTCACCGGACGACGCCGGTCGACGTGATGAAATCGCTTGTCGACGGCTGCGCCATGATTGCGGAGATTCCGGCAAAACACAAGAAGCCGGTGCTCGCATTTGCCATGCGGGAATACAAGAGCACCGCAACATTCGAGATTCTGAAGAGGGGCAACATCCCGTTCTTCGAGTCGCCTGAGACTTGCGCCCGCGCGATGAATGCGCTTGTGTTGTACGGCAAGCATCGAAGGGCACGCGGATGACGGTGATGGTAAAGTCCACTGTTCACTTTGGTTGTAACTTGACTCTGTCTGAATGGTTTGAGTAGAATGAACGTCACCCGGGGTGAGTTACCCATGCTTTTATATGGAGAAGGAAGGGATATATCGGACGATGCCAATAAAGAACCTGGAATTGAAACCCGAACAGTTGCGGTGGAAGTGCGATCCGGCCTTGTTTAAATTCAAGACCACCGCAGATATCAAAGAGAAAATGGAGATAATCGGTCAGGGAAAGGCATTGAAGGCAATGGAAACCGGCCTTGCCATCGGCAGTCCCGGCTTTAACGTGTATGTTGCGGGATTAAGCGGAACGGGCAAGATGACGACCGTGAAGTTCATTCTTGAAAAGCTCAAGGTCAAGAACGGCGTGCCCAACGATAAATGTTTTGTGCATAATTTCAAAATGCCTGATATGCCGCGAATTATCGAGCTTCGCGCCGGCTTCGGGAAGCGATTCAGAAAAGATATGGAAGACCTGATCGATTCTCTGACGTCGAATATACCGAAGGTATTTGAAAGTGAGAACTACCAGGAGAGTCGCGAGGAGATTGTGAGTCGATTGCGCGCATCAGAAGAAGATATTTTTCAGCCGTTCCAGGAAAAACTGAATCAGGAAAACCTGGCTCTTATTCAGATGAAGGTGGGCACTCTGACCAAATCGGGGATTGCGCCGCTGGTCGAGGGGAAGCCTATTCCGGTTGAAGAATATGTTGCACTAGTCAATGCGGGCAAGATAACGGGAGTTGATCTCGAGGAATTCAAGAAGAAGTATATCGAGTACGACAAGCAATTGCAGGAGATACTAAAGGCCGCCGCCGCGATTGAGCGAGAGGTGAAGGAGAAATTGGAAAAACTTGACCGCGATTTCGCGCTGTTTGTGGTTGACGGTTTCATAGAGAGCCTGAAGGTGAAATATGGGGAAAACGAGGAGATTCTTGATTTCCTTGAACAGGTGAAAGACAATGTGCTTTTGGATATCGACCGGTTCAAGCGCGGTCCGGTCGAGTATGCGCCTGCGCCCGGCCTGCCGACGATTCGGATCGAGGACTCGTTTCTGGAGTACCAGGTCAATGTGATCGTGGATAATTCTGAAACGAAGCGGGTTCCGATCGTGATTGAGAATTCACCGACGTTCCACAATCTTTTCGGAACGGTGGAGACTTCCTTTTCTCGCAGCGGCGAGCCCGAGACCAATCATATGAGGATCAAAGCCGGCTCCATTTTGCGCGCCGACGGGGGTTACCTCGTCTTTAATGCGATGGACGCTCTTACCGAGCCGTATGTCTGGAAGACCCTGAAACGGGCGCTTATAAACAAAGTGGTCGAGATTCCGACGACCGGGATGTTCCCGTTCTTTTCCGTTTCGGGAATGAAGCCTGAGCCGATTAACATAAATCTCAAAGTGGTAATGGTAGGCGATTACTACCTGTATCGGATGCTGCACGGATACGATGAAGATTTCCGCAAAGTCTTCAAGGTGAAATCGGACTTTGTGCCGGACATGGAGAACAGTCAGAAGCATATACGGGATTACTTGAACTTCATGAACAGCCTCTGCAACCGTGAGGGACTGCTTCATCTTGATCCGACGGGCGCCGCCGCCGTAATCGAATTTGGTGTGGAGGAGGCGGGCAGGCAGAAAAAGATAACCACCCGCTTTAGCGAGGTAGCCGATGTGATTCGTGAGGCGAGCTATCTCGGGCAAAAGGAAAAGGTCGCATGCATAAGCTCGAAGCATGTCCAGCAAGCAATCAAGGATCGCATCGAGCGAGTGAGTCAACTTGAATTGATAATAAAGGAATATGTGGATGACGGCCGCATCCGCATTGACACTGCCGGCAGCAAGATCGGGCAGATCAACGGCCTTGCGGTTTATCATACGGGCGACCACGTGTTTGGGAAGCCGGTACGAATTACGGCTGAGACGTCGATGGGCCGCGCCGGGATCGTAAACATCGAACGCGAGTCCAAGTTAAGCGGAAGCACGCATGACAAGGGAATGCTCATCATGAGCGGGTACCTGCGCGGCAAGTACGCGCAGGACAAGCCGCTGACTCTCAGCGCGAGCATCTGCTTCGAGCAATCGTATGCAGAGGTTGACGGCGACAGCGCGTCTACGGCCGAACTGTACGTGCTCATTTCGAGCGTTGCGCAAGTGCCCATCAGACAGAATCTTGCGGTAACCGGTTCAATAGACCAGAAAGGGAACGTACAGCCGATCGGCGGCGTGAACGAAAAAATCGAGGGGTTTTTCAAGATCTGCAAGACGAGAGGCCTTAAGGGGAATGAAGGCGTTCTCATACCGCGAATGAACGTGGACGATTTGATGTTGAATGAAGAGATAGTCGAAGCGGTCCGTAAAGGAAAATTCCACATCTTTTCCGTCAACACCGTTGACGAGGGGTTGGAGCTCTTGACCGGCATGAAGTGCGGGACGCGGACGAAGACAGGGAAATACCCGAAGGGGACGCTGAATCGTCTTGTAGTAGACCGATTGGAAATTTTGAGCAGAGGGCTGAAGGAGTACTACGGCGACGGTGAGACGAAAGTCGCCAATAATAAGAATTGAGGCGACGCATTGAGAAATCCCCTCCGAGAAACGAAGCTCCTTAATTATCCGATAAGATTCAGGGTCGCAATAGCTGAATTCTGCGAGCTTTTTCAGGATTGAAGCAGTTTAAGAGTTCAGCACTGAAGCGGGCGCACTTCAACGAGCAAGATGACGATGGTTGTCTTTGTTGCTCATGCCCTTCATTTATCACGCCGGCAAATGGTATCCTTTCGCACAATGTCCCTTCTTTTGGAACTCTCTGCCCATATGGTATAATGAAACGACAAAATTCAGGCATCTGTCGAGCAAGGAGAATTATTTGAAGTGGACGTTCTGCATTCCCGCTGTGGTAGCGCTTGTATCGGCATCGTTACTATCGTGCTCTGAAAAGGAACCATCCGCCCGATCACTCGCCGTTCGCGACAAAAAAGTATTCGTCTCAGGCTCTGCCGCTGTCATGCCGCTGCTGAAGATTTTGGCAGGCGAATTCATGAAAAGGGAAAAGGAAATAGAGGTTGTCTTTCTGCCCGATTCCCATTCTGACGTCGCGATTGTGGGGACAACGGAGGAGGAATATGATATCGGAGCCATCTCGCGGGAGCGGATGCCCGATGAAAAAGTGAACCCATTGCGCTATCTCCATTTGGCTCGTGACGGTCTGGTCTTTGCGGTTAATCCAAATCTTGACATCGTCAATTTGAGTATCGATCAGATCAGGGATATCTATACCGGAAAGATGTCGAATTGGTCGGAGGTGGGAGGTCCGGACGCGAAGATTGTGGTGATTGATCGTCCGGAACTCAGCTCGGCGAAGCTGGCATTCCGGAAACATTATCTGCCGGAAGACGCGCTTGTTACTTCCGAGGCGGTCGTGGTGGAGCGCCCGTGGCAGGTAACCGATTCCATCGAATGGATCGCGAATTCGATCGGGTATACTTCGCTTGGCGAGATTGTTTCAGAAAGACCCAGGGTAAACATTCTCTCCGTGAACGGCGTAAAACCGACAAGATCGAACGTAAAGGACGGCAGTTACAAGTTTCTGCGGCCGTTCGGACTAGTCCTCGGACCTCACCCGAAAGTGGCCACCATGCGGTTTGTCAACTTCATTTTTTCCGATGCCGGCTCTCGCATCATCGAAAATTCCGGGTATATTCCGCAGCGCTACGAGATTCTGATCGGCATCGTGCCCGAGCAGGACGTGATGGTGCAAAATCAGAGATACCAGCCGCTGGCGGATTATCTGTCTCACAAGCTGGGAGAGCGCTTTTCGGTCAAGCTCAAGCTGTTCTCGGCGTATATTGAAGTCTGCCGCGCACTCGCAGACGGTTCGATAAACGCCGCTTTTCTGGGCAGCTACGCCTATACGACAGTAAGCGACGTTGTGGACGTTATTGCGCGCCCGGATTATCACGGGATTTCCATGTATCGCGGCCTGATTTTTGTCAGGGCCGACAGCGGGATCAAGAACCTTGCGCAGATGCGCGGGAAGCGTCTCGTCATGGCCGGCAGGACGACGACGGCCGGATACGTGTTCCCGCTTTACCATTTCAAGCAACAGGGGATACAGGATTACCGGGCGTACTTTTCTCAGGCCAATTTTGTCGGCACTCATGACGACGTCATCCTGGCGGTTCTGCATCGTGAGGCAGACGTCGGAGCGGCAAAAGACCTGATTCTTCGCATGTTCATGAAGGAGAATCCTGAACTTGAATCGGCATTTCATATTCTGGAGAAATCGCCGCCCGTTCCGAACAACGCGTTTGTTGTCCGTAAGAATCTGAATCTGCCGTGTTTCGATTGTCATTCATCGCTTGGGAAAGAAGGCAAGATTCAATCGGATCTTCCCGCCAAATTTGATGTGGGCGCAACGATCGGGGAGTTTCTTGCTGCGATGCCTCAGGATGCGGAAGGCAGAGTTGCGCTTTCCTCACTGGGTGGAGCCAGCGGATTTTTGCCCACCACCGATGCCGATTATGAGGATTTATACAGAATGCTGAAGGAGATCGGTGTGGATCCTAAATCGGCGCTGTCTGCAAATGAAGTTGTGGAGTGACGTGAACCGGCTCATGCACAGGTACTTTGCCCGCTGGAACAAGCTGCAGAACAAGATTTTCCTGCCGTTCCTGGCGGTGATGATCTTCATTGCCGTCTTCATTATTTACGGGATGATGGATCTGGTTTCTTCGAATGTCGAAGCGCGGGTGAATGAGAAGTTGGACAACGATGTCCGCTTGGTGCAGGAGATGGTATCCGACATGGAGAAAAGTCTTGCGTTTTATGCGGAGTTCATCGCCGACACCGAGAAGCTTGCGGGTCACATCTCTGAGGCGCGCGACAGCCGGTTGATTCTCATATATCTTCTGGAATTCCTGAATGAGAACGGGATTTACTCCGACATTGGGGGAAGCGGCACGCGCTTTGCCAAGCGCAACCCCGAGCTGAGCCGACTGGGCATGCTTGGAATCAGAACGATTGGGCTGGTGTCTGAGTTCGAGGACGGTAAACCCGGTCTTGCCATTTCCGCTGTGGCTCGGATCGAAGGTCGCTCCGACAGCAGATCGGTCGTTACAGTTTCGAAGAGAATAGATTCTGAATTTCTTCAGGATCTTTGCCAGAAGGCGGGCGCGTACCGGCTGCAAGTGTATCATCGCGGAATTCTGGTGGAAAGCAGTTCACGCGACGAACGCTGCGATGCGCTGGTTCGGCAGGAGGTGACTCCGAAGCTGATGAGCCAGGTTATAGTCAGCGGCGTCCCCTATATCTCCGAATACAATTACGACGGTCACTCCGTAAAGATGTCGCTCGCTCCGCTGGTGGTCAATTTCAAGAAAGACGCGATTGTGGCCGTGTTCGAGTCGATCGATGACCTCTCGAGGACCAAGCGGAACATTGTGATCACAACCATCGTTGCAGTCGGGCTGATGTTGCTCATTGTGGTTCCGATATACGTGCTGACGGTTTCGAAGACAATTGACCCGATCCGGGAGCTTTCTCGCGCCAGCAATGCCGTTGCCGAAGGAAACCTGGATCAGTACGTTCCGGTCCGGACCAGCGATGAAGTGGGGGAGTTAAGCAAATCGTTCAACCTGATGGTTGCCGATCTGCGAAAATATCGGGAGGAACTGGAGCGCTGGAATCAGACGCTCGAGGAACGAGTGGCCAAACGAAGCGAGCAACTGGCCGAGGCGCAGGCGAAGCTGATTCAATCGAGCAAACTAGCGGCTGTTGGCGAGCTCGCCGCCGGGATCGCCCACGAACTGAATAATCCGCTGGCCGGCATCTACGCGTTTCTGCAAGTGCTGGCGGAGACCGTACGTGCGCGCGGTTTTCGCAACGTAAGCGATGAGGAAGCCGAGGGCTTCCAGAAGAACCTCGTCTACGTGGAGCGGGAAATCCAGAGATGCAAGTCGATTGTCGGCAGCTTGCTGACGTTTGCTCGGGTGTCGGAGAAACATTTTGTCCCGCTGAGTTTGAACGACGTTGTCCGGGAGACCCTGGGATTCATGCAGAGCAACCTGAAGAAGGACAGGGTGAAGGTTGAAACGCGGCTGACGGAAAACCTGCCGCCGGTGCTGGGGGATCCGAATGAGTTGCAGCAGGTATTCCTTAACATCATTGTAAACGCTCGCAAAGCGATGCCCGATGGCGGCACCCTGTTCGTTTCAAGCGGCGCTGACGAGAGGACGATTCAGGTATCGATAACGGACACGGGCGAGGGGATAAAACCGGAGATACGTGATCGGATATTCGACCCGTTTTTCACGACGCGCAAGCCCGGCGAGGGGACAGGGTTGGGCCTCTCCATCAGTTACGGGATCATCAAGGATCATAACGGCGAAATTCTTGCGGAGAGCACGCCCGGGCGGGGAAGCACGTTTACGGTCGTACTCCCGATAATGAGCGAAGAGCGCGCTTCGGTTTCAAGCGGAATATCCGCCGGAGAAGAAAATCCGGGCAACCGGGCGGACAACTGAGTGCGAGGGAAGTATCGGGTAAATGGAGATGAATAAGGCGAAAATTCTGATTGTTGATGACGAGCACCTTATCCGGTGGTCGCTTGAGAAGGATCTTCAGCAGGCGGGTTACAGCACGACGCAGGCTGCTTCCGGCGAAGAGGCGCTTGGTCTCATCGAGGAGATCGAGCCTGATGTTGTCCTGCTTGATTTACGAATGCCCGGCATCGACGGGTTCCAGGTCATGGAGGAAACGAAGAGGCGGGATTTTCATCCGCTCTTCATTATTGTTACGGGGACGGGCGATGTGAAGACAGCCGTTCGGGCGGTAAAAGAGGGCGCGGTCGACTATATCTGCAAGCCGTTCGAAATTGAGGATGTCAAACTTCGGATCGAGATGGCCCTGGAGACCTCGCGGATGCGCCGCGAGCTCAGCAATCTGAAGGACGATTTGAAGGCGCAGTTCGGTCTGGGGAATATGATTGGAGAAGCCCCCTCGATGAAGGAAATCTTTTCGACCATCGAGAAGGTATCCGCAAGCAAATTTTCCACCGTATTGCTGCAAGGAGAGAGCGGGACAGGAAAAGATCTTGTCGCGCGGACGATCCATTCGCTCAGCGATCGCTCGCAGTCCATCTTCCTTGACATCAACTGCTCGGCTTTTCCCGAGAGTCTGCTCGAGAGCGAGCTCTTCGGACACGAGCGCGGCTCATTTACCGGGGCGCGAGGACAGAAGAAAGGCTTGTTTGAACTGGCAAACGGGGGAACGGTGTACCTGGATGAGATCGGCGACATGCCGCTCTCGCTTCAGGGAAAACTACTGAAGGCGATCGAAACGAAGCGCTTCCGCCGCGTAGGGGGCACGGTCGAAATCAGTGTTGACGTCAGGATCATTGCCGCGACCAACAAGGATTTGAAAGCCGCGATCGAGGAAGGCAGATTCCGCAACGATCTGTTTTATCGGCTTAAGGTCATCCCCATTTACCTTCCTCCGCTGAGGGAGCGGCGCGAGGACATTCCGAGGCTGGCGCAGTTCTTCATCGAGAAGTTCAACTACGAGTTCAAGAAGTCGGTACAAGGAATTTCAAGCGAAGCCCTTCAATTGCTTTCCGTCTACCCGTGGCCGGGCAATATTCGCGAGTTGAAGAACGTAATTGAACGAATACTGATCCTGGAAACAGGCGACTATATCGACATTGATGATTTGCCCCCGGAGATCTCACAGTACGTTGAGGGTCCGCGAAGGTCCGCGGTCGCGGAAAAATTTCCGATGACGGGGCTTTCGCTTGAGGAAGTTGAGAAGGAACTCATTTCAAAGGCGCTCTCGATGGCGGCGGGAAATCAGACGCGTGCGGCCGAGCTTCTCGGGATTTCGCGCGATACGCTGCGGTACCGTCTTCAGAAGTTTGGACTGAAGTGAAGCTTTATTGGCGGTTCCGGCCGTGTTTCTGGAAGTAGTTCACTACTCGGTGGCGCACGATCTCGCCGCCGACCATATAGATCACATCCTCGGCTATGTTAGTTGCATGGTCGGCGATTCTCTCCAGGTGGCGGGCGACGAACATGTGGTGTAACAGCCTGTCCGCCTCGTCCGGATATTTTTTAATGGCTTCTTGCGCCTGCTCGACGATTTTTCGTTCAATTGCGTCGATTTCGTCGTCGGCGGCGCAGACTTCACGCGCAAGCTCGATGTTCAAGTTTACCAAGGCATCGAGGCTTTTGCGGAGCATAGCTTCGGTTTTCCGCGTCATTTCCCGGTATTCAAAAGAGACGTTGGTCGGCGGATTATTTGCGAGGTAGATGGATCGTTCGGCGATATTGACGGCGAGATCGCCGATTCGTTCGAGATCATTGTCGAGTTTGAGCATTGCGATCAGGAAACGCAGGTCGATTGCGACCGGTTGGTTGAGCGCAAGTATTTTCAGGCAGTCTTCCTCGACTTCGACTTCCATCTTATCTATTTCGGCGTCCACCTCGAGTACTTTCTTCGCAAGCTTTACGTCCCGGTCTTCTATGCTTTTCACGGCCCGGAACACGTTCTCCTCGACAACCGCGCCGAGGTGAAGGACGTTCTTTTTCAGCCGATCAATTTCGCGGTGCAAGTGAATGGGCATACTTGCGTATCCTTTCTCAACCGAAGCGGCCCGTGATGTAGTCCTGCGTCTGTTTTTCGGATGGATTCGTGAAGATGCGCGAAGTGGTATCGAACTCGATGATCCGACCCTCATAGAAAAAGGCGGTGAAATCGGAGACGCGTGCAGCCTGCTGCATGTTGTGCGTTACGATTACGATCGTATAATTGACCTTGAGTATTTCGATCAGGTCTTCGATCTTCGCTGTCGCGACCGGATCGATTGCGGAAGACGGTTCATCCATCAGGAGGAGCTCCGGCTCGAGGGCGATTGCGCGGGCGATGCAAAGCCGCTGTTGCTGTCCACCGGAAAGAGCCAAGCCCGGCTTATTGAGTTTATCCTTCACCTCATTCCAGAGAGCGGCGTCGCGCAAGGCCTTTTCCACCTGTTGCGCCAGTTGACTGCGGCTCAGGCGGTAGTGGAGTTTCAGCCCGTAGGCGACATTTTCAAAGACGGTCATCGGAAACGGCGTGGGCTTCTGGAAGATCATTCCCACCTTCTTTCGTAGCTGGATGAGATCTGCTGACGGGGAGAGGACATTTTCCCCATCAAGAAGGACCTCGCCGGTTGCTCGCTGGTCCGGATACAATTCATATATGCGGTTGTAGACCCTGATATGGGTGGATTTTCCGCATCCTGACGGGCCGATGATCGCCGTCACCTGGTTCGGAGCGATATCGAGGTCGTTGTCGTGGAGGGCCTGGTGGGATCCATAATAAAAATTAAGACCTCTCACCGAAACTTTTTTTTGCATTTGAGTTGAAGAAGCATTTCCCGGCACGCCTGCCTTCACTGCATAAGGCTTCACGAGAGCGTGTTTGGGTTCCTTTTCCACCAGTTTCATCTTTCCCTTTTCATGAGCAGAAAACCTCTTGCCGCTACTGTTAATAATAACACACTGCCGGTAATTATAAATGAAGCGCCCCATGCCATCCGTTGCCAGTCGGCATACGGCGACATGGCGTAGTTGAATACAGTCACCGTAAGATTTGCGGTCGGCTCGGTCAACGACTTCGGCCAGTAAGGGCTGTTGAGAGCGGTAAACAAAAGGGGGGCCGTTTCGCCGCTGATGCGGGCGATGGCAAGCAGAACTCCCGTCAACAGGCCGGCCTTTGCGGAGCGGAAGACAATTCCCATCGTCATTTTCCAGCGGGGCGCGCCGATTGCAAGCGCCGCCTCTCGCAGTTCATTGGGCACGAGTCCGAGCATGTCTTCGGTCGTTCTGGCGACTACCGGGACTATGATGATGGCGAGAGCCGCCGCTCCCGCGTAACCCGAGAAATGACCCATCGGCGCAACCAGCAGCGCATAGATGAATACTCCAATGATAATGGAGGGGGTTCCCATCAGGACATTTGTTCCCATGCGGACTGAGGAGGCAAAGAGCGTGCTGCGCCCGAATTCAGATAAGTAGACGCCGGTGAACACGCCGATCATGATCCCGGAAAGAGACGCCAGTACGGTCATCAGGAGGGTGCCCACGATGGCGCTTGCCAATCCGCCGCCGGGCATTCCCGGGGGAGTGGGCAGTTGAGTGAAGAACGCGAAGTTAAGGGCCGCGGCGCCGCGGACGGCCACTTCGATGAGAATCCAACCCAGCGCCGCCACGCCGGCCAAAGCCGCTGTCGATGACAAAATTTGGACTACAAGATTGACTCGCCGCCGCCATTTATGGGACCGGTTTCTCATAATCCACCTCCTGCCGCTTTTCGCATGCGGTTGAGCCAGATCTGTGCGATAAGCTGAACGATCAGCGTCAGGACGAACAGGACAAGGCCGAGTTCGATCAGGGCGCTCAGGTAGAGCGGGTCGAAGGCCTCAGTAAATTCATTGGCGAGTGTGGATGCGATGCTGTTAGCCGGAGCGAAGAGCGAGGGCGAGATGGTGTGATCGTTTCCAATGACGAAGGTAACGGCCATGGTTTCTCCGAGTGCGCGTCCGAGACCGAGGAAGGCGCCCCCGATGATCCCGCGCGCGCCGTATCGGAGCGTCACTTTTCTGGTCACTTCCCAGGTAGTGGCGCCGACTCCGTACGCGGACTCCTTGACGACTGCGGGCACCATGCGAAAGACGTCGCGGCAAATGGCCGAGATGAAAGGGAGGATCATCAGGGCGAGGATCAATCCGGCGGTTAACATGCCAATCCCCATCGGGGGTCCCTGAAACAGCGGGAGCCATCCGGCGATGTCTCCAAGGAACGGCTGCACATGATCCGCCATGAGCGGCGCAAAGACGAAGAGGCCCCACATCCCATAGATGATGCTGGGGATCGCCGCCAGGAGCTCGATGGCGCCTCCGATAATGCGGCTTATCGACTGAGGCGCCAGCTCGACCAGAAAGAGCGCAATGATGAGGCTCAGCGGAACCGCCAGGAGCATTGCAATGACGGTCGATACCACCGTCCCGTAAACGCTGCTGAGCGCGCCGAATTCTCCGATCACCGGATTCCACTCTTGTGAGAGCAGGAACGAGAAGCCGAATTTCCGGATTGAGAGGTTGGATCGCCAGACAAGGATGACAAAGATGCCGACGAGCAGCATCAACATGGTGCCCGCGCAGGAGATCGTGAACCACTTGAAGACGGGATCTCCTGAACGGGCAAGTGCAGCAGGAAAGGATTCATTCGCAGGCGCCATTTTCCCGAGGTATGTGGGCTGCGGCTCGTTCATTGCTGAAAGTCCCTGGTGCTCCTTTGATATTCGGCCCTGGAACCCGGAATTATCGAGTTAATATGGGGGCAGATGCCATTTTTATTTTCGGAGTACAAAAATATTGTAAACGAAAATACGCTCCCTATCCCTATATTTCTATCTTTACTGCAAGAACAAAAATAATAATAACGATAAAAATATGGTCTCTGTCCCCATATTTTTGCTTATGGCCACAGGGGCTGCCCATTCGATGTTACTTGTTCCTGCCAGGTGTTTTTGACAAGATCGACGACGTTCATCGGGATCGGGACGTAGTGCAGCTCTTTGGCCATATCGGCGCCGTGCCTGTAACACCAGTCAAAGAACGAAAGCATGGTCTTTCCCTGTTTCGCATTCCTCTGCTGTTTGTAAACGAGGATGAACGACGCGCCGGTGATGGGCCAGCTTTCGGCGCCGTCCTGGTCGGTCAGGATCAGGTAATAGCCAGGGGCGTTTTTCCAATCCGCGCCGGCGGCCGCGGCCTGAAAAGTCTCCATAGTCGGCGCCACGAAGTTGCCGGCTTTGTTTTGCAGGAGGGCATACACCAGCTTGTTCTGTAATGCATAGGCATATTCGACATACCCGATCGAACCTGCTGTCCGCTGGACGTAGGTGGCTATGCCCTCATTGCCTTTGCCGCCAATGCCGGTGGGCCAGGCGACCGCCGTGCCGACTCCGATGCTTTCCTTCCACTGCGGTGAGACTTTGCTCAGATAGTCGGTGAAAATCCACGTAGTCCCCGAGCCGTCCGCCCGGTGCACAACGGTGATCGCCTTATCCGGAAGCCGGAGTCCGACGTTCGCTTTCAGCAGTGAGGGGTGGTTCCACCGGGTTATCTTTCCGAGGAAGATATCCGCGAGGAGGCTGGGCGTTAACTTCAGATTTCCCGACTCGATCCCGGAGACATTGATGACCGGCACGACGCCGCCGATCACCATCGGGAATTGGATCAGCCCTGCCTCGTCCAGTTCCTCCGGTTTCAGGGGGGCGTCGGAGGCGCCGAAATGGACGGTTCCGGCTTTTATCTGAGCGATTCCGCCACCGGAGCCGATCGACTGGTAATTGATTCGGACTCCGGTTAGCTGATTGTACTTGTATGTCCACTGTGAATAAATGGGGTAGGGGAAAGTTGCGCCGGCGCCGTTTATGGCGACCTCTTGCCCGAGACCAACTGCGCTTGCGCTGAAAATCAGAAGCATAGCTAATGCGACTGTCCATAGATTACGCATATCTTCGTCCTTTCTTCCTCTTCGTTGTATGTTATTGTCTCATGAGATTGTTAGCATTTCGTTAAGGTTCTGTTAAGATTCTGTATTCCGGGAGGCCGGCAGGAAAGCTGAGACCGTAAGACCTTCCGAATTGAGCGGCTGGTTCCTGCTTCGGGGACAGGCGGCAAAGGACAGCCGCCTTAATTCCGGTCCCCTTCGCACTTCGTTAAATGGAGCCGGTCCCGCTCCGCACGCGAAGTCGCCATCGCGGCCGTTTGGCAGATGGACCGTTCCAAATTTACTAGAACTTGAAGATGACATCGAGCTGCAGTCTCCGGTAATCCTCTTCGTCTCTGCCGTCGTCATCGCTGATGAACTGGTTGTTATGAAAGTAAGACGCAGCCAGTTGCCAGTTTTTGGCGAGTTGGTAGGTCAAATTCACCTCGTGGCCATCCACGTTTGTTCCGCCGCCGCCGAAATCGGAGTCGGTGAAGAGGCCGACGACCGCGTCCTGTTCAAGTTCTTTGTACAGGTATCGGAATGCCCAGGAACCCGGGTCTTTTGTTTTTCCGACGCCAAAGCCGACCGACCAGCCGGCATCCTCTTCGTCGGCCGCGAGGTTTTGCACGTAATCGGCGAACACGGAGACGGGGACCTCCTTGATCCTCATGCCGACTTCGCCGAAAACTTCGAGTTCATTGAAATCCTCGGCGTATGTGCCATCGGGCAGGATCGTATTCCCGAAGCTTTTGCCGTCATCGAAGAACGTGTCTTTTGCCTCGATACCGCCGTAATCGTAGTAGCTGGCGCCGGCCATCGCATAGAGGCCGTTATCAAAGGCTTCAAATTTCTGTTTGAGCGCGCCCTGTGCTCCGACCAGCAGGGAATCCGACGACGCCGAATTTTCCTCGATCCAGAAGCCGTAAAGGTTTCCCATGAGGTCGGTGGAGTCCAGGCTTTTCTTATAGGTGAGCGCTCCGCCTTCGGGATTGACGTCGGAATCCCACACCAGCTCGCTGGCATTTGGGTTAATGAAGGGGCGTTTCATTTTTCCGCCCAGGACATGCAGTCCCTCGACGTTGGCCGGATGCCAGTCGAAATAGGCTTCGGACACCCATATTTCCTTGAGCGACCACGCATTATCGAGGGTTTGGTTACCCGAGACCGGGTCGCCCAGATCCTCATCGCCGCCCGCTTCCGAGGTGGACAATTGGAAGCCTAAATCTACCGTGTCGGTCGCTTTTGCTTCGATACCGATCCTGGCTCTGATTCGGTTGCGATGCCGCTCCTCGTCCTTCCCTGTTTTTGTATCAAGAGAGTCGATATACTCGTAGCGGTACCTGAGATCGCCCTTGAGCTTCACGCGATCGGTCCACACGGGCTTTGCTTCTTTGGTCTCTGAAATCCACTCTTGCTGTTCTTCCTGGACACCTTCGAGTGATTCCAGCCGTTGCATGAGGTCTGAAATGGTGCGATTCTGCTCCTCGACGATACGCTGAAGCCGCTCGAGCTGTTCCGATTGGTCCGGCTGTTGAGCGTACGCCCGGCCGGACAGCAGAAGAAATCCGATGCACAATGCCATAACGCTTTTCTTCATATTCTCCCTCTCTTAGCTCCAGAAACTCAACACCACAATCACAAGTAGAAAAAGCAGAGCGGTCCCTCGGACAAACAACTGGACCGCCCAATCATCCATTCCGCAAAGCGGCTCACCTCCTTTCCGCGCCAAATTCTCGAGTCTCCAGCGTGTGAAAGCCACGATAGACCATCCCCAGAGGACGGCTAGCGGGGGGATCAAGAGATTCATTATGTCTTCATAAAAGCGGATCATATTTCCAGTGGGTAATGATAACTGGAGAATGTTAGAGGATTATTAAGGGTGTGTGAGGAGTTTACTAATTTACCGGCGCCGGATAGCCTTCCGGATGGTTGGCTTCAACATTTCCGTTCTGGTTGGGATTGACCGCTTGCACGGGAAGCGTCACGACGACGGTTGTTCCCTTTCCCACACTGCTCGTGATGTGGAATGTTCCGCCGTACGCCGCGATGATCTTTTTGCAGATGGGGATGCCGAGCCCGACGCCTTGCTGTTTGGTAGTGACAAACGGCTGTTGAATCCGCTCCAGATCGGATTCACTGATACCGCAGCCGGTATCAGAGATCATTAGTGCCACAGCATTTGCTCCATTCAATGTGGTAAAGCGAGAGCGCACTTTCAATTCGCCGCCTCGCGGCATCGCCTCCACTGCGTTCAGCATCAAGTTAATCAACAACTGCAGCGTTTTTTCCACGTCTTGGAGAATTTCTCGGTCCGCCTGCTCCAAATCGAGATGAACCGGAATGCCGTTGATCTTGTTGCTCAGTGCAAGCAACGATTTCGCGATGAGCGCGCTGATCGTAGTGGGGCATGGACGCAGGGCTATTGGTTTTGCGTAATCCAAAAGGTCTTTCACCATCGTGTGCAGCATATGCACTCCGTATTCGATCTGTTCCAAGGTCTCGAGTTTTTCGCAGTTTTCTTCGATCTTCATCCGCAAGATATCCACGCCAAGCTGAATATTTTGCAATGGGTTTCTCATCTCATGAGCAACAAACGAAACCATCTGTCCGATTGAGGCAAGATGTTCAACGTTTGCCGGAATTTGATCATAAACAGGGGAGCCGTCACCAAGGGAACACATTGTCATCTTCCTTTTCTTACGGACAGGCAGTCCGCTCTGAGAGAAACAATTCTGGTCTTCATGGAAATCGCACAGATCAGGAAAAATGACGACGTGAAAATGGTCCTCAGCCACATACGTACCGTGTTCGACAGACATACATTCCTCCCTTTCATTTTCTCTTATATCCAGTTGTATCTCCTCACCATTAAAGAACGATTAGGGTTTCATTAATATTTGAATAAAAATATTAGCAGTTGCGGAATCTCAGGAAGAATGCAGGAGGACGCCCAAGCACTGCGTTGCAGGAAAAGATATTTTGAAGAGAATTCAATCTTTGATTGGACAGCCGATGCTGCGGACAGTTTTGATGTATTGTTTCTGCACAGCTTTTCGGCAGGGTCTTACTATACGTTTGTTACTGATCAAGAGCCTGCTCAGATATGCTGAATATTAACTCTCCGCCATTCTCTGCCGCCAGCCTTTCCTCAAAGCAAAAGAAACAAAGGCCGCATTGATGGACAATGGGACAGCCACACCACCGACATTCTCCGGTTTCAGCCCTCATTTTCATGTTCTCCTTTTCTCTTTTGCCGCCAAGTGCGCGACGCACGTCTTGAAAAAAGGATACTCAGGCAGTGTTAAGAATAGATGATCGCTGCATTAGGAAAAGGATAAATATGTGCGAATGTCGGCGATTGAGGAGGTCAGAGGCGGAGACAACCGGTTAGCATAACAAATTAGACGGCGGCGTTCTCTTGGTGCAATTTGCGGAGGCGGGCATACATTTCATCGCGTAACGATTCGCGCCTCAGCCTTGAATATTGGGCAGGTGTATTCTGAACGTACTTCCTTTCCCGGGGGCGCTTTCGACGCTGACGCGGCCGCCGTGGGCTTGGACGATATGTTTCACAATCGCCAACCCCAGTCCGGTTCCGCCCAACTTTCGACTCCGCGCCTTGTCCACCCTATAGAAGCGCTCGAATAGACGCGGCAGATGTTCTTCCGCAATACCGCAACCGGTATCGCAAACCGAGATAATTGTTTCGTCATTGGAAGAGTCCGCGCTGATTCTTACTTTCTCGTCCGGATCGCTGTACTTGAGGGCGTTATCGATCAGGTTGATTAACGCCTGTTCGAGCAAGGGTGGATTAATTTGGGCAACCAGATCGTTGGGACAGCTTAAAACGATTTCGATCCGCTTTTCCGACGCTTTTTGTTCACAGGTCTGGATGGCATTCCGGATAATATCAATAATCCTGGCGGCTGTTAATTCTATGCGCTCTTCTTCGGTTTCCTGCTCGATTCTGGCGAGCGTGAGCAGGTCATCGATGAGCGAATTGAGGCGGTCCGCCTGCTTGGCGATAATGGAGAGGAACTTTGCTGCATCATCAGGCTTTTGAATGGCGCCATCGAGAAGAGTCTCGACAGAGCCCTTGATCGAGGTGATTGGTGTTTTTAATTCGTGTGAAACGTTGGCGACCAAATCGCGGCGCACATTCTCAAGGCGGCGTACATTCGTGATATCGTTGACCACAACGACAGTTCCTCTGCTGCGGCCTTTTACATCCCGAAGCGGCGCCGCTTGAGCATGAATGAATTTTTCTCCTGCGTCATAGAGCACGAATTCAGTCTCGGCAGGCTCATTGGTTTCCACGGCTTTGCGGATGAGCCGCTGGAGATCGGCATTACGAACCACTTCCTGAATGCTTTGTCCGCGGGCCGAAAGAGGATTGACGCGAAAGAGCTGTGCGGCAGCCTGATTCAGGCTTATCAGGCGCTCGAACGAATCGACCGCAAGGACCCCTTCCTTCATGCTTGAAAGCACCGCCTCATGCTCGTTTTTCTTCTGGACGGCGTCATGTATCTTCTGGTCAAGCTCTGCCGCCATTCGATTCATGGCTTCGGCGAGTATGGCCGTTTCATGAGAATCGGAAGCGGCGAGCCGATGCGCGAGATCGCCGTCTGCGAAGCGTTCCGCCCCTTCCTTCAATTCTCTCAGCGGATTCGTGATGCGGCGAGACACGCCAAAACTGAAGGCGGCTGCGGCCGCCGCCACGAGCATTGCCGCCACGAGCATTTCGGCCGAGAGGTGAAACATGGTTTTTCTGATATCCTGGAGGGGTAAAGAGGTTCTGACCACTCCGACGACATCGTCATCCCGTGAAACAGGAACAGCCACGTACAACATTTCTTTATCGAGAGTGTAGCTGTAACGCGATGAAGCTCCTTCCAGCCCGGTAAAGGCGGAAATGACCTCGGGACGGTCCCCGTGGTTATCCATCAAGGTCGGGTCCCGCTCTGAATCTCCGACCACCGTCCCTGTGGCAAGGATAATTGTAATCCGGGTAGATGAAATTTCAGCCATTCGCTTGCAGAAGGCATCGAGAGCCGGCAGATTGCCCTCGGAAATTGGAGGGAGACTTTCCTGAATGAGATTCGCAGCGGCCGATAAATGTCTTTTTGTCTCCTCCAGATGGAATTTTCGGTAGGTTCGGCTTGCATACCAGCTCACGGCCGATAGTGCGAGCAGGATGATCAGGAGGTACGAGAAATACAATTGGAGCAGGATCGTCTTTTTGCGCATCGGCTACTCCTTGAGCCTGTAGCCGACGCCTCTGACGGTTTCGACGTATTTTCTCGCGCCGCCGAGTTTTTTGCGCAGGCTGGTGATATGGACATCGACCGAGCGGCTGGTGACGGCATAATCTTCACCGCGAATCGCATCAACCAATTGGTTTCTGGTGAATACCCAGCCCGGCTTCCGCGCCAGCGCGTACAGAATCTGAAATTCCGAGAAAGTCAAATCGATCGGCTTTCCCCCAACGGCAACTTCATGGCGCCCCGGATGGATCAGGAGATCATGCACCCGAACGGTTGCTCCGGCATCGGGCGGTATTTCCCGCCTGCGCAAAACGGCTCGCACTCTTGCCAGCAGGACTCGAGGGCTGAATGGTTTTGTCAGATAATCATCGGCTCCGAGCTCAAGGCCTGAGACGATATCGGCTTCTTCTCCTTTAGCCGTCAACATAATGATCGACACACGTTCGGTTGAAGGATTATTCTTCGTCAACCTGCAGACTTCGAGGCCGTCTATTCCGGGCAGCATCAGGTCAAGCACGATCAGGTCAGGCCTCTTGGAAGCGGCTGCCTCCAGCCCTTGCTCGCCGGAGGTCACGCCGGTCACTCGATAACCCTCCTTGCGGAGGTTATATTGGACAAGTTCCAGGATGTCGTCCTCGTCTTCGACAACGAGAATATGTTCGCCGGCCATATTTCCCTTCCACTAAAGCATCTGGTAGTCAACATATTATAGCTGTTACCGCAATTGTATTACAAAAATATCAAGAACATGTGAAGAAAATGTTAATTTCTTATGAACCAAAGCAGGTATGATCCGCGGTCAAACCGAATAGGCCTATTTACAGGCTCGACCGGCGAATGTGATACAATACACGACTACATTCGGAGTTTTCATCCACGGGAAAATGGAGGAGGAAAGCCTAAATGTCCGAAATCATCTCCGGGAAAACCAGCATCTTTTATTCGCCTCCAAAGATTATTTTTGGGTTGAGCAGCGCGAGTGCGGTCGCCGGCGAAGTCAAGCGGCTGGGCGGAACGAAGGCTCTCATTGTAACGGATCGGATACTGCTTGAGGCGAACGTGATTCGCCCTCTGCTGGAATCTCTCACGGGAGGAGAGATACCGTACTCGATTTACGACGGCGTAGAGCCGGACCCGCCGGCGCCGCTGGTCGATGAGGCCGCCGAAAAGCTGCGATCTGAAGGGTGCGACTTCGTGATCGGGATAGGGGGCGCAAGCTCGCTGGATGTCGCCAAGGGCGTCTCGCTTGTGGGAACGAACGGGGGAGAGGTCATCTCTCTCATCGGATTCGAGCAGGTGCCGAAGCGCGGCTTACCGAAGATCTTGATGTCAACGACGCATTCCGCCGGCGGAGAATTGAGTCAGTACGTGATCATGGTGGCATCCAAGGAGGACCATTCCGTGGTGCCGATCATTAGCGAGTTCGCCATTCCCGAGGTGGCGATCATGGACCCGCTGCTGACCCTGTCGATGCCGCCGACCGTCACGGTGGACACCTCGATCGACACGTTTGCAACGGCAATTGAGGCCATTGTTGCTTCGAATGCGAGTCCTTTTTCGGACGTGTTTGCCGAAAGAGCGCTCGAGTTGGCGGCGCGATATCTTCCCGTGGTCTGGGCGAAGGGCTCGAACGTAACCGCCAGATATTATATGTCGATGGCGGCGACGATGGCTGGCTTGGCGTTCATAAGCTCGAGTGTCGGGGCAGTTCATGCGCTCTCGTATCCGCTGGCGGGAAAGTACCACCTCACGCACGGACGCTCGCTTGCGGCTGTGCTTCCCCACGTCATGGATTTCAATCGCGCGGGAAACCCGGAGCGGTATGCGCGTGTGGCCGAGTTGACGGGGAAGGGGACCGAGGGGCTGACTGCTCTGGAGGCGTCGGAACTGGCGGTTGAGGGCGTTACCGACATTCTTGACGCAGTCGAGGTTTCTTATCGATTGCAGGATTACGGCGCCTCGCAAAACGATATTGAAACATTAACTGAAGAAGCGATGGCGACCGCTCCCTTCTTCGAATACAATCCGCGGGACTTCAACGAACGAAATATCAAGGAAATCTATCAAGCCGCTTTATGAGGATCAGAGACGACAGATTCCAGCCGGAGGATGATCTGATGAAAGACCGAAAGATAGTTTATCCATATATCCCCAATTCCGTCGGGGAGATCAAGGAGCAGATGCTGAAGGAAGTCGGCGCGCAGGAAGTTATGGAGCTGTACGCCGAGATTCCCGAGCACCTGCGGTTTAAGGGAAGGATGAAGATGCCGGAGCCGATCCTGGACGAGTGCTCGATCCGGCGCCACGTGGACGGATTACTGAGGAAGAACGCGAATTGTTGCGACCACCTCAACTTTCTGGGGGCGGGATGTGCTCAGCATTACGTGCCGGCGGTCTGCGACGAAATCAACGGGCGGGGCGAATTTCTCACCGCCTATTCCAGTATCTTCTGGGCGGACCACGGAAAGTGGCAGGCCTGGTTCGAGTACGTCAGCCTGATGGCCGAATTGCTAGATATGGATTACCTGAGTCTTCCGACGTATGACGGAGCGCAGGCCGCGGCGACATCGTTGCGAATGGCGCGCGGCATCAATGGTCGAACCGAGGTTCTGCTGCCGGCATCGATGCACCCGCAGATTCAAGCGGTCGTGCGGAATTATCTGAAAGGTGTTCCCGATCCGGCGCTGAAGATTGGACTTATCGATTACGACCGGACGAGCGGCCTGCTCGATCTTGAGGATCTCAGGGCAAAGATTTCGGACCGGACTGCCGCCGTTCTGATTGAGAATCCGTCGTATTTCGGCATCATTGAAGCACAGGCCGAGGAGATCGGCAGGATTGCGCGCGAGCGCGGGGCGGAGTTTATCGTTTATGCCGATCCGATTTCTCTCGGAGTGCTAGCGCCGCCCGCTCATTACGGGGCGACAATCGCCTGCGGGGACCTGCATCCGCTTGGTATCCACATGCAGTGCGGCGGCGGCCAGTCGGGCTTCATCGCGACTGGTTTTGACATGGACCATGCGATGCAGTTCAAGGACATCGTGGTTGGCATTCAGGAAACGGTTGAGGACGGTGAGTATGGGTTTGGGGTTGTATTCCCTCATAAGCTCTCGTATTTCACCCGCGAGGAAGGCAATGAGTTTACCGGCACCAACACCGGCCTTTGGGCGATTACAGCGGCTGTGTATCTCTCGCTGATGGGTCCGAAGGGGATGGAGGAGATCGGGCGGACAATCATGCAGCGGTCGCAGTATGCTGCGAAAAAGCTTGGAGAAATCGATGGCGTTCGGGTACTGTTCAGCGCTTCGTTCTTCAAGGAGTTTGTTGTGAATTTTGATGAGACCGGCAGGAAGGTGGAGAAGATAAACCGGAAACTGCTGAAGGCGGGCGTCTTTGGAGGGCTTGATCTGTCCAAGGATTTTCCGGCTCTCGGGCAGAGCGCGTTATATTGCGTGACTGAAATAATGACGAAAGACGACATCGATCATCTCGTTGAGGCCGTGAAAAAGGCCGTCAAGTAGGAAAGGATTCCGGCAATGGGTAGAAATAGGAAGACGTTGCTTCGCAAATTTCATCAGGCGCGCTGGGATGAACAGATCATTTTCGAGATGAGCGTCCCGGGCGAGCGCGGGATCTTGGTGCCTCAGGCTGAAGAAGCCGTGACCGCCGAAGTCGGCGACGGGATTTCAGCGATTCCTGAAAGTCTCCGCCGAAAGAAACCCGCCGCCCTTCCCGAAGTCGGGCAAATGCGGGTGCTCAGGCATTTCATGCGACTGTCGCAGGAGACGATGGGCGCCGATGTCACCATTGATATCGGAGAAGGGACCTGCACGATGAAGTACAGCCCGAAGGTGCAAGAACATCTGGCCGCGCGGCATCCCGGGATTACGGAACTGCATCCGATGCAGGACCCGCGCACGCTTCAGGGCATTCTGGAAATGTATTACCAGGTGGAGCAGTTCCTGAAGGAAGTTTCGGGCATGGATTTTTTCAGTCTTCAACCGAGCAGCGGCAGCCAGGGCGTCTATGCGAACGCGTCGATCGTGCGCGCGTATCACGAGGCCAGAGGAGACCGCAACCGCACCGAGGTGATTACCACCATTTTCTCTCATCCGGTCGACGCTGCCGCTCCCGGTACGGCTGGGTACAAGGTCATCACACTGATGCCGGGCGAGAACGGGTATCCGGACCTGGGTGCGCTGAAGGCCGCTCTTTCGGAGAGAACCGCGGGCATTTTCATTACGAATCCGGAGGACACCGGCATTTACAACTCGAACATCGATGAGTACGTGAAGGCGGCGCACGCGGTAGGCGCTCTCTGTTCATATGATCAGGCGAACGCCAACGGGCTCCTCGGGATCGCCAGGGCGCGGGAGACCGGTTTTGACTTGTGCCACTTCAACATCCACAAGACATTTTCGGCGCCGCACGGCAGCTTCGGTCCCGGCATGGGCGCTATCGGCGTGACGGCGGAATTGGAAAAATTCCTGCCGGCGCCGCGCGTGAAATTTAACGGAAAAAGGTACTATCTCGATTACGATTATCCGGACAGCATCGGCCGCGTGCGCCTGTTTTTGGGGAATGCGCCGCTCGCGCTGAAAGCGTATGCCTGGATCATGCAGCACGGAGCGGACGGTCTGAGGGAAGCGGCCGAGGTTTCCGTCCTGAATAATAACTATCTTGAAAAGAAGGTTCGGGAGATTCCCGGAGTGGTCGTGAAATACGCGGAGGGAAAACGGCGCCTGGAGCAGGTGCGGTACTCCTGGGAGAAACTGATGGAGGATACCGGCGTGGGCACCGACGCCGTTGAGAAGAGAATGGCAGACTACGGGGTGCAGCATTATTTTCAGAGCCACCATCCGCACGTCGTTCCCGAGCCGTTCACGCTCGAGCCTTGCGAATCGTACTCGAAGGACGACATCGACGAGTTTGCGGCAATCCTTCGCCAGATTTCGAAAGAAGCATATGAGAATCCGGAACTCGTCAACAATGCGCCTTATAATCTGCCGATTCACAACATTTGGATGCCGGCAATTGTTGAGGAGGAAAAAATTGCGACCACCTGGAGAATGTACAAGAAACTGAAAGGCATTGAATAGAATCAGAGTCTTGTTGGGTAAAGGCGCAAGAACATTCGTATGGTGAAAAAAGTCGGGCTTATTGTCAATCCGATCGCGGGGATGGGCGGCAGGGTCGGCCTCAAGGGGACCGACGGTTCCGACATACTGGAACAGGCGCGGCGACTGGGCGCACAGCCTGAAGCTCCCGCGCGGGCGGTGGAGGCTCTTCGCGCGCTCGTTCAATCGAATATTGACGTCGAGATTCTCACATATTCTGACGAGATGGGGGAGCACGAATGCCGGCGGGCCGGCCTCAGGTGCACGGTCGCAGGGCGGATCCGCAGCGGAAAGACGACGGCCGATGATACCAAACAAGCCGCCGCGGCGATGGCGGCCGCACAGGTTGACCTGATCCTCTTTGCCGGCGGCGACGGGACCGCGCGGAATATCCTGGACGCGATCGGTCAAGAGGCACTGGTTTTGGGAATTCCCGCAGGTGTAAAAATACATTCCGCCGTTTTCGCCGTCACGCCGCGACTTTGCGGCCAGGTCGCCGGCATGTTCCTGTCCGGCAAAGTGAAGGCGATCCGCGAGGCCGAGGTGATGGATATCGATGAAGAGGCTTTTAGAAACGGCGCCGTTTCGGCCAGACTGTACGGCTACCTGCTGGTGCCCGATGAACGCCGGTTCGTTCAGGGGATGAAGGCCGGCGGCATCCGTTCTGAAAATGCGGCATTGCAAGGGATCGCGGCCGAGGTGATCGCCGGAATGACGGCCGACGACTTCTATATCATTGGGCCGGGCACAACGACGCGGGCTGTAATGGAGCGGCTGGGACTGAAGAACACGCTGCTCGGAATTGATGTCATCAGGAATCGACAGCTCGTTCTGAGCGATGTGAACGAGCAGCAGCTGCTCGAGATAACGGAGGGGAATCCCGCGAAGATCGTGGTCACGATCATCGGCGGCCAGGGACATGTGTTCGGGCGCGGGAACCAGCAGCTCAGCCCGGAGGTAATTCGGCGAGTCGGCAAGGACAACATCATTATCATCGCGCCGAAGGAAAAAGTCATTTCTCTGGGCGGCAGGCCTTTATTGGTAGATACCGGAGACGAAGCTCTGAATCAAGACTTGAGCGGGTATGTTCGCATCGTTTCCGGATACAAGGACTATCTCATGTATAAGATTGGCTGATCCTGCCCCGCCCTATTTGGAAGATTCCGGCACAAGGTATGCCTGCTCGACTTGCCGGATCCGCTCATCGCGCATCCGAGAGATGAAGACCGCCGCAACGAGAGAAAACCCGATGCAAAAGAGGAACAGCAGCCTATAGCTATTTGAGGCGTCGAATATATATCCAGCCATATATGGGCCGACTGCGTTGCCGATCATAA
Source organism: Candidatus Abyssobacteria bacterium SURF_5 (assembly GCA_003598085.1). Classification (NCBI taxonomy): domain Bacteria; kingdom Pseudomonadati; phylum Candidatus Hydrogenedentota; class Candidatus Abyssobacteria; species Candidatus Abyssobacteria bacterium SURF_5. Next base: position 15,053 of record QZKU01000099.1, on the reverse strand, counting down.
ACGGAATATTCAACCAGCCGAGAACCGACCCCAGATGCGCGACGCCGAAACATTGACCGAGGGCGAGCGGCCATAGCGCCGTCCTGCCGCCTCCCGTCACTCCGAAAATAATAGCGAAAACGTACAGCGGCACGAGCGCCGGCAACCGAAAAAGGAATATCCAGGCGACAGCCGCCGCTCCATATGCGATTACCATCATCCATTTGATTTTGATCTTGTCGGCGGCGGTGCCGAAGAGAATGATACCGAGGCTGTTGACGGCGAGAAAGACGCCATACGCTGTCGTGGCGGCCGCCTGCGAGATACCGGCTGCGGTGGAGAATGCGACCATATGAACGGTGACGGAAGTGAAAGTGATGCCGATGAGGAAATCGCCGCTGCCGAGAAACCAGAAGGTTCTCGTTCGCACGGCTTCGGCGGCGGTCAGGCTTCGCAAAGTCTTTGTCGTCCCGCCCGCAGGCGTATCGATTGGGGATCCGCCGTCGGTTGCAAGTCGCTCATCCTGTCCGGGCCGCATCCACAAGAAGATCGGCGCCAACAGGCCCATTAGAATGAAGGCGAAAATGTTGTAGCCTCCCCTCCAGCCGTACCCTTCCAGGAAGACATTGGCTATGATCGGCATTACCAATCCACCCACTCCCATTCCGAGCATGGCGATCCCCATGGCTGTTCCCCGATTGCTATCGAAGCGCCGGGAAATGACAATTGAGACGGGGATTGTGGTGTTCGCCGTACTTGCGAGAGCAGCCACGATAAAGAGAACATAAAGCTGCCAGAGAGACGTGATCCGAGCCAGTAAGAGGGTGCCGGCTATCTGCACCAGGGTTCCCGCCACGATGACTCTTCGCGCACCATACTTGTCGATCCAGCCGCCTGCGACCGGCGAAAAAGCTGCGCCCACCATCGCCCAGAGCACAACCGCCAGAGAAATCAGCGCCCGGCTGGTGCCGAGTTCCTCCTCGATCGTGGTCATATACACGGGGAAGACAAACCAGCCTATTCCCGCCGCTACACTCATGCACAGGAAGCTCGCGCTCAGTATCTGCCAATTGGATGTTGATGAAGTTTTCATGTTCCTTCCAATCTTTTTACGGGGCTACTGGTCAGCGGTGAGGAGCGCGGGGGGAAACGCTGCCGGAAAGAGGAGTCTTTCAAAGAGAGGGCCGCTGATGAAACCATTTTTGTGAAACAAAAACTGCTCGATTCGCCTTGTTCAACGTCTGATGATCTGTCGAACCTCGACACGCTGATCAGCAAACAAGCTCGGCGCGCCGGGAGCCTCTTCAAGAAAGCTTCAGGACGTCCTGCATCGTGTACAGCCCGGCTGGCTGGCGCACGACAAATTTGGCCGCGAGCAATGCGCCGCGCGCAAAGTTGTCCCGGCTGTGAGCCCGGTGAGTAATCTCGATGCGCTCGCCCTGTCCGGCGAAGAGAATGGTGTGGTCGCCGACAATATCGCCGCCGCGGACGGCGTGGATGCCGATTTCTTTGGCGCGGCGGGGGCCGGTTATTCCGTACCTTCCATATGCGGCATTGGCGCTGAGAGTCCTGTTCGTTGTTTTTGCGATCGCCTCAGCCAGCATGATCGCAGTCCCGCTGGGGGCGTCCTTCTTCTGATTATGATGGGCCTCAACGATCTCGATGTCGAAATCATCGTGGAGGACCCTGGCGACTTGTGCGGACAGTGATAGGAGGATATTGATGCCGATGCTCATATTGGCGGACATGACGCACGGGATGTGCTGGCTCAACCGCTTGATTTCTTCAATCTGCTCGGGCGTAAACCCGGTGGTGCCGACGACCATCGGTTTACGGTCGGCATGTGCGTCGCGGATGCAATCGAGCGTGGCCTCAGGCGTCGCGAACGCGATGATGCAATCGATATCGTTGATAACTTTATGAAGAGTTCCCGCCAGTTTGCCCTGGAGGTTTGCATTGCCGAAAAGGGTTCCGAGCGGCTGGCCAACCGCGGGATGTCCCGGGTACTCGATACCGGCCGTCACGACCAAATCCTTGTCAGTGCCCGCGAGCTCGATGATGCGCCGACCCATGCGTCCCATCGCTCCGAACATCCCTATTCTGACCGCCACGTCCGCACCTCCGGTTATACCAGTTCCAGCAGGTTCAATTCCTCGAGGACCTTTCGCAGTTTCGGCTCATTCTCAGGCGAGAGCGGGAACAAGGGAGAGCGAAGTTCGTTCTCGATCAGGCCCATCATATTCAGGGCGCGCTTGACCGGGATCGGGTTCGTCTCGCAGAAGAGCACCTTGAACAAGGGAAGCAGTTGATAGTGGATCTGCCGCGCTTCCTCCATGTTGCAACTATTGAAACTATCGATGAGTGCAGCCACCTCGGCGGGAGCGACATTTGCGGCGACGCTCACCACGCCTTTGGCGCCGACGGCGAGCATGGGAAGCGTGAGCGAATCATCGCCCGAGAGGACCGTGATATCACACATGCTGAGGATCGCGCTTACCTGGTCCACGTTTCCGCTTGCTTCTTTGATGGCAACGATGTTCTCGATTTCGGAGAGTTCGGCGACAGTTTCGGGCGTCATATTGACGCCGGTTCTGCCCGGCACGTTATAGAGCATTATCGGAATATCCACTTCGGCTGCGACTTTCTCATAGTGCAGCATGAGCCCGCGCTGGGTGGGCTTGTTGTAGTACGGCGTGATCATTAGGGCGCCATCAGCGCCCGCCTGCTTCGCGCGGCGGGTGAGGATAATCGCTTCTTCGGTGCTGTTCGAGCCGGTGCCGGCTATCACTTTCGCCCGCCGGTTGACTGCCTCGACCGTGATTTCAATTATGTACACCTGTTCGTCATGGTTCAGGGTGGCTGCCTCTCCCGTGCAGCCACAGGGGCAAATGACATCGGTGCCTTTGCTTATTTGATATTCCACGAGTTCCGGGATCTTTGCTTCATCGATTTTTCCCTTCTTGAAGGGAGTAACGAGAGCGACCATTGAGCCGGTAAACATACTATGTTCTCCTTGATTGATTGGTAATTGTCGTTTGTGATTAGAACGGTTCCGCCTGCTTTACGCGGTTTTCAAAGCGCACCTGATCCCCGAAGAAATTGAGCTCGATGATGCCGGTGGGGCCGTTGCGTTGTTTTGCCACGATGACCTCGGCCTTGTTCAGAAGGTTTTCTGAAATTTCTTTGTTCGGGTTCTGCAGGCGCGCATAATATTCTTCCCTGAAGAGCATCAACACGACATCCGCATCCTGCTCGATCGCGCCCGATTCTCTTAGATCGGCAAGCTGCGGCCGGTTTTCCTCGCGCCGCTCGACCGCCCGGCTGAGCTGCGAGAGAGCGATAACCGGCACCTCGAGCTCGCGCGCAAGCGCCTTCAGGTGTCGCGAGATCATCGCTATTTCCTGCTGGCGGCTTTCCGGACGCCTGCCGGCCTCCTCCATCAACTGCAAGTAATCGATGACGATCAGATCGAGTTTGTTTTTCGCCTTCAGCATTCTTGCCTTTGCCCGTATCTCCATTGCGGAAATCGAGGGAGAATCATCGATGAAGATGCTGGATTGTGCGAGGTATCCCGCTGCGTCTGTCAATTTCGGATACTGCTTTGCATCAAAATAGCCGGTCTGCAAGCTTCTCAGGTTCAACTCTTTCGAGCGAACTTGGGAGCACAGCATGCGCAGCACGAGTTGCGGTTTTGCCATCTCCAGGCTGAATATGGCCACCGACTTTCTCTCTTTTATCGCCACGTGTTGCGCTATGTTGATCGCGAAGCTGGTTTTGCCCATCGACGGCCTGCCGGCAATGATAATAAGATCGGAGTTTTGCAGTCCGGAGAGCAGCCTGTCCAAATCACCATAGCCGGTTGGGATTCCCGTTACCTCTCGCCGGTTATTGTAGAGGTCGTCGACCCATTTAAAGACAGGATGCACCAATTCGCCGATGGGCGCAACTGAGGACGTAACCCGTTTTTCGACGATCTCGAAGATTCTCTTTTCCGCGCGGTCGAGGATGATTTCGACCTCCATGCCTTCGGTGTATGCCTCCGACATGGTTTCGGCTGTAGCAGTCAGCAGTTCCCTGAGCCAGGCCTTTTCTCGCACGATCTGCATGTAGTAGTCCAGGTGGGCGACGGTGGGCACCATATCGAGCAATTGGGCAAGATAGGTTCCGCCGCCGACCGATTCCAATTCTCCGGCCGTGCGCAGTTTTTCGGAAATGCTGATCAGATCGATGGGGGAGTTGTTGTTGTAAAGTTCGCAGATGGTGCGGAAGACGCGGCGGTGCGCTTCATCATAGAAATGCAGATCGCGCAGTTTTTCGACCGCCTGTCCGACGGCGCGGTCATCAAAAAGCATCGCCCCCAGCACGCATTGCTCGGCCTCTCGATTATGGGGAGGCACACGTGCAGGGGGAGCAGCGGTTTCTTTCATGCCCGACTACCGGTGTCTATAAATACGTGCCGGATTTAAATTACTTTCTGGAGCTCGTCTCATTCCTTGACGATCCAGATTTTCAATTTCGCTTCCACTTCGGAGGCCAACCTGATGGGCACGGTGAAGACGCCAAGCGAACGGATAGGCTCGTCCAGGTGAATATCCTTCTTATCGATTTCTATTCCTTCCTTTACAAGCGATTTTGCGATATCCATCGAGGTGACCGATCCGTACATCTTATCTTCCTCGCCGACCTGGACCGCAATGGTGCACGAGGTTTTGCTGATTTTATCGGCGAGGTCTCTTGCCTGTTTCAGCGTCTTTTCCTTTTTGTCCTTGAGCAGTTTTCTTTCGTGCTCGAGATGTTTCATCTGACCGGTGTCGGCGCGCACAGCCAGGCTGCGGGCAATCAGATAATTCCGTGCGTATCCGTCCTTGACTTCCACGACGTCACCGGCTTTGCCCAGTTGTTGAACGTCTTCTCTCAATATTACTTTCATTCCTGTTCCTTCCACTATTCCGTATTGATCGGCGGGCCAAATCCCTCTTGCCTTATTGACATCATCGGCGCGTCCTGTCCGAAAACGCTTTCGGCGGCGTTTCCGGCGGCCCCATAATGTTGCGGGGCTTGTTCTCCGGCGGATTTGACCTGTAAGGCGGGCTGCAGAGGTATTAATCCGCGGTGAAGGGCATAAGGGCTGCCGCACGGGCGCGCTTGACAGCCTCGGTGACGGCACGCTGATGTCTCGCGCAATTCCCCGAAATCCTGCGGGGAATGATTTTTCCTCGCTCGGTTGTGTAATGTTTCAGCCTCTGGACATCCTTATAATCGATATCCGCGGCGGGGACTTTATCGACGCAGAAGCGGCATACCTTCCTGCGCCCGAATGTTCTTGGTTTTGCCATGCTTTTCCTTCCTGAATATGCTGGTAAATTTGCTCAGCTCAACAATCAAAAGGGGATATCATCGTTCTGATCCGGAGAGGCTTGCTGCGATCCTGCGCCTTCCTGCGGACGCGATTTTTCACCGGCCCATTCCATATATTGAACTCTGTCGGCCTGTACCTCGATTGATGTGCGCTTCTGGCCGTCCTGAGTCTCCCAGCGGCGGCTTTGCAGGCGTCCTTCGACAAAGACGGGAGAGCCCTTATGCAGATACTGCACGGCGGCCTCAGCCTGCTTGCGCCATACGATGACATCGATATAGAGAACCTCTTCCTTTTTCTCTCCGTCGCGCGGGAAGAAGGTGGTATTTACGGCCATACGCAACGTCGAGACTGCGACGCCGGAGGGTATGTAGCGAAGCTCGGGGTCCTGGGTGAGCCTTCCTGCAAGAAAGACCTTGTTCAGTTCGATCATGCTGAGCTGTGACATGATTTCAATCCCCTCTTAGCCTGCGGTTGTTTTCCGCTCCTGCTGCCGTATCGTCTGGTGCCGGATCACTTCCTCGCTCAGCATGAAGTGCCGGGAAATCTTGGCGATCACGTCGCCGGGTGCCTCGAAATCCATTTTTACGAAAATGCCTTCGGTGAAGCGGTCAATCTCGTAAGCCAGCTTCTTGCGCCCCCAATTTTCCAGACCCAGGATGATGCCCTCATTTCGGGTCACCTGTTCCTGTGCTTTCTCGATGGCCGCCGCAATCGTTTCTTCCGATGCGTCCGGCCGGATAATGAAGATCGTCTCGTATTTTTTCAAACAGTCTCACCTCCGGTACAAAACATAGATATCCGCACCGTATTGTATCATAGACGATACAGCATGGCAAGCGGGTAATGCAATTCCACGGCGGAAGACGGTTTATCTCCCGCCGTGGATGTACTTTCGCTGCGATGGAGAAGATTTTCCCTTTCCAGGAAGAACCTCCCCCGGATAAAAATGGCGCTGCTATCCTACCACCATGAAGAGGGGCGCGAGCACCAGTGCGATTACCGCCATCAACTTGATCAGGATGTTGATGGATGGGCCGACGGTGTCTTTCAGCGGGTCGCCGACGGTATCGCCGACGACGGCCGCCTTATGGGCATCCGAGCCCTTCCCGCCGAAGTTGCCCTTTTCAATGTACTTCTTGGCATTATCCATTGCGCCGCCACTATTGGCCATTTGGATGCCGAGCATGACGCCGGTTATAAGCGCGCCGATCAGCATTCCGGCCAGACCGCCCGGGCCAAGAACGAAACCTGCGACAACGGGCGCAAGGATCGCAATCGTGCCGGGCAGAAGCATGCCTCTTATGGCGCTGCGGGTGCTGATATCTACGCAAGTTGTGGGATCAGGATCGGCCTTGCCTTCCATCAGTCCCTTGATTTCGCGGAACTGACGGCGGACCTCGGCGATCATCTGGAACGCGCATTTGCTGACGGCACCAAACAGCAGCGAGCTGAACAGGAACGGCAGCATGCCGCCGATGAGCAGGCCGGCCATGACGTTGGGCGACGTCAACTGAACATCATGCAGTTTTGCGGCACTGATAAATGCGGTCACCAGACTGAGCGCGGCGAACGCGGCTGAGCCAATGGCGAATCCTTTTCCGATTGCGGCCGTGGTGTTGCCGACGGCATCGAGATTGTCGGTGATTTCGCGAACGCTCTTGTCGAGTCCGGCCATTTCCGCGATTCCGCCGGCGTTATCGGCCACGGGGCCGTAGCTGTCAACCGACACGATCATGCCGGTGGTCGCCAGCATTCCGAGTGAGGCGAGCGCGACGCCGTACATGCCGGACACGTGATAGGAGACCATGACCGCAGCAGCCAGGACGATGACCGGAATGGTGGTGCTCATCATGCCGACCGCCATGCCGCCGGTGACGGTGATGGCGGGGCCGCTTTGCGACGACTCAGCCAGATTCTTCACCGGTCGATAGTGGCCGGAAGTAAAGTACTCGCTGGTGAACCCGACAATGATTCCGGAGATGATGCCGGTCAAGGTCGCCCAGAACGGCCCCATCTTCGAGTAGGTGCCGAAAACGCCCTGGAACGGGGCGCCAAATTGCCTGATGATGAAGAAACTCAAGATTATCGTAAGGCCGGCGGCAACGTACGTGCCCATCAACAAAGCCGACTGGGCGTTTTTGCCGCCGCTCACCTTCACATACATCACGCCGATAATCGAAGCGATGATACCGGCGGCGGCGATCAGGAACGGGATCAACTGCAGCCGAACGAGAGTATCTTGCGTGATAAGGCCGGCAATGGCAAGCGAGAAGGCAATAGCGATACTGGCGATGATCGCTTCGACATAACTTTCCAGAAGGTCTGCGCCGAGGCCTGCCACATCACCCACATTGTCGCCTACGTTATCGGCTATAACCGCTGGATTGCGGGGGTCGTCTTCCGGGATTCCCGCTTCCACTTTTCCCACCAGGTCGGCGCCCATGTCGGCGCCTTTTGTGAAGATGCCGCCGCCCGAGCGCGCGAACAGCGCGACAAGGCTTGCGCCCATGGCATATCCGTTTACGGCTATGGGATCGCGGAATATCAGATATACGATGCACAGGCCCGAGAGCGCCAGGCCGACCACGCTCATGCCCATAACCGCTCCGCCGGAGACGGCGACGTTGAGTGCGCCGTTAACGCCCGATGTCCGAGCGGCTTCGGTGGTCCTGGAATTTGAGCGAGTGGCTATGCTCATGCCGATATATCCTGCGAGCGCCGACATCAATGCTCCGCACACGAAACAGACCGACGTTCTCCATCCTAAATCAATTGGCGGCCTGTCGGGAACCACGCGCTGCCATATGAACGGCGCCCACCAGATGAGCAGCGCGATCACGATCACGAAAGAGAATACGTACGTATACTCGCGCTTCAGGAACGCTCGTGCGCCCGCCTGGACCATTGACGAAATCTTGCGCATCTTCTCATTGCCGGCATCCAGCTTCATAGTCGAGCTGGCCAGATACCCGACAAACAGGAGCGCAAGCACGCCGGTCCCAAGCGTAACATATACGCCTTTTTCCAACATTGCCACAACATCTCCAACCATAACCTCTCCTCCTCACACATACTTGGGGCAAAGAAAAACAAGGTGGGAATACCTAATGTGGCGCTAGTATACAAAAAAGAACGTAGTTTGTCAATGCCGATCCAGATCGGAGCGGATTCGGTAAGAGGCCCTTATTGCCGCTGTTGATGCAGAGAGAATCGATGGCGGGCGTTTCTTGGGGATCAGAACATCACTGGCAGAAGCGAAACGATGCTATAATTGATTGGAGGTTGAAAAAGCCGGTTAACGCTCAAAAAAGAACCGCTTCCAAGGCGGGCGGCGGAACCGGAGAATCTTTCAGGCTCTCTTGACAAAAAAGTTCAAATAATGGTACCATGAGGCGCATATTAAGGAATGCATACCTCGGCTTCGGCGGAACGATCCGAATATGTACGGGGGCCGATTTGCGCGGTCGCTCCATGTGCTTTGAGGGAGCAGCGGGGGATACTTCTGGGTCATATTGGCGGGAATATCGCCTCCTGCTCCTTTGTCGCATTTAGGGGCCGCCTCATCCGTGAGGCTGTCCGCGACGCCTATTGATTCTCGCCGAAGTTACGTTGTAGCAAGGGGTATATTTAAGATGAAACTCCGAATTGATACTATTCCCGAGGCAGGTCTCGATTTGGAGGGTTTGATCGATCCTTCTGAAATCGGATTGGACTTGCCGAATTATCGATTAAATGAACCGCTGGCTTTTACGGGGCATGCCGTGAAGACCGAGGACGATGTTTATGTCGAAGGCAGGCTGCAGGGGGCCGTTGAAGCCGATTGCAGCCGGTGTCTTGAGAAAATGAGCATCCCGATCGACCTTGAGGTAAACGTCATGTACGTGCCAAGGGAGAAGCTTCCGGATGAAGAGAACGGCACAATCGAGCCGGAGTCGAATATCGATTATTATGTCGGGGATACAATTGATCTGCTGCAGGAGATAAGGGACCTGCTCCTGGTGAATCTTCCCATCAAGGCCGTTTGCCGTGAAGATTGCAAGGGGTTGTGCTCTTTCTGCGGGACGAACCTGAACATCAGCGGATGTGATTGCCACGATCGTTCCGCGGGCTCACCTTTTGAGAAACTGGAAGAATTGAAAAAACGGATGCAAGGGGAATAGACGGATTCTCCCGATATGTTATGTAATGAATGGAGGTATGAGAGATGGCACTGCCAAAGAGGAGGATTTCCCGGACACGGCGGGATAAGCGCCGGACGCACCGCAAGGTGAAGCCGGTTACTTCCGTTGCGTGTTCGAATTGCGGTCGCCCCGCCCTTCCTCACCGAGTTTGTCCCGAATGCGGATTCTACAAGGGACGTCAGGTTGTATTGACGACTGAAAAATAATCCGGCATCTGACGGAAACGGGGTTTGTGATGGGCAAAATCGCGTGGATCTTTCCTGGACAGGGCAGCCAGTACGTCGGAATGGGCAAATCTCTGTGCACCACGTATCCGGAAGCGTGTCGCGTTCTCGAGCAGGCCGAGCATGTTCTCGGATCCGACCTGCGGGAGGTAATGTTCGAAGGTCCGGAAGAGACACTGAGGCAGACCCGCTACGCTCAGCCGGCCATCTTTGCACTCAGCGTCGCCGTATCCAAAGTTCTCTTCTCGATGGGACTGCGTCCCGACATTGTAGCGGGCCACAGTCTGGGCGAGTATTCTGCGCTGGTGGCGGGCGGCGCAATCGATTTTGAGGATGCGGTCGGCCTCGTCTATTCGAGGGCGACGTGCATGCAATATGCATGCGAGCAAAAGACCGGGACTATGTGTGCGATTTTGGGGCTGGACGATAAGATGGTTGAGGAGGTTTGCCGACGGATCGATGGGGGGATTGTCGACGTTGCCAATTTCAATTCGGCCGAACAAGTCGTCATCTCCGGAGAGCCCGAGGCGGTGCGCCTTGCGGGCGAAGAGGCGAAGAAAAGAGGCGCAAAGCGAGCCGTTGCGCTTTCAGTGTCGGGGGCTTTTCACTCGAGGCTGATGCGTCCGGCCGCGGAGCGGTTCGAGCAATCGATTTCGTCTGCCAGGATTTCCGCTCCGGCCGCCGCTTTCTATCCCAATGTGTCGGCCGCGGTCACGGTGGACGCGGAACAGATCAGGGAGAATTTGCTCAGGCAGATTTGCAGTCCGGTTCGGTGGCAGCATTCAATCACGAATATGCTCAAGGAAGGCGCCGACACTTTCATAGAGGTCGGTCCCGGCAAAGTGCTCAGCGGCCTGTTGAAACGCGTCAACGGTTCCGCGGTCTGTTTGAACGCCGAGACGCCCGAATCTTTGGAGCAAGTGTACAAACATTTTCATGGAGCGACGCGGTAACCTGCTAAAGGGAAAAGTTGCCATAGTGACGGGAGGCTCGCGCGGGATCGGGCAAGCCATAGCTCTGGCGCTCGCCGAAGACGGCGCAACCGTAGCCGTATGCAGCCGCAGGCTCGAGGGCGGCGAGAGGACCGCACACTTAATCCAATCTCGGGGCGGAACAGCATATGCTTTCCGATTGGACGTCTCGAACACCGAAGAGGTTTCGAGCTTTGCCGCCGACGTCGTCACTCGATTCGGCCGCATCGATATCCTGGTAAATAATGCAGGCATCACAGCGGACAATCTCCTGGTCCGGCTGAAAGAGGCGGACTGGGACGCGGTTATCGATACAAATCTGAAAGGAACGTTCAACTGCACCAAGGCCGCAGCCCGGACGATGATCCGCCAGCACAGCGGCAAAATCATCAACATCGCGTCTGTGGTCGGTATGATCGGCAATCCGGGGCAGGTCAACTATTGCGCTTCGAAGGCGGGCATCATAGGACTCACCAAATCGGCCGCCCGCGAGCTGGCATCCCGCAATATCACGGTCAATTGCGTGGCTCCCGGGTACATAAGAACGGCAATGACGGAAGAGCTGCCGGAAAAGGCGCGGGAGGAGTTGCTGAGGCTGATCCCGCTCGGCAGGTTAGGCGAACCGAATGATGTTGCCGAAGTAGTCAGATTTCTCGCCTCTCCGGCCGCGGATTACATAACGGGAGAGATCATCCGAACCGACGGCGGCATAGCGATGTAGGTCATCCGTCAGACGGGAAGACGGGAAAAAACCGGGGTGAAAGGAGCATATATCGACAATGGTGAATGTGAGCGAGGACAAGATCAGGGAAATAATCAGTGACAAGCTCGAGATCGGCATGGAGCAGGTAACGGATGACGCCAAATTTATCGACGATCTGGGTGCCGACTCGCTTGATGTCGTCGAGTTGATCATGACGCTCGAGGACGAGTTCGACATCGAGATCACCGATGAGCAGGCGGAGAAGATCATGACGGTCCGCAACGCGATCGACTTCATCAAGAGTCTGTGATGGAGCGCGATCTGCAGGCGAACGTATGAACAGACGTGTAGTGGCGACAGGGGCGGGCGTCATTTCGCCGGTGGGGAACGCGTTGGAGAAATTCTGGGATTCCCTCACATCCGGCCGCTCCGGCATCCGCCGGATATCCTCCTTCGATACGACTGACTTCTCTTCCAAAATAGCTGGCATTGTTGAAAACTTTCAACCTGACCAGTTCCTCTCTTCCAAAGAAGCGAAGCGAATGGATCGTTTCGCTCAATTCGCTTTTGCCGCGAGCAAGATGGCGCTCGAACATTCCGGCATCGATCTGGAAAAGGTCGATCGAGACATGTTCGGCGTGCTGATCGGCTCCGGCGTCGGCGGGCTGACCATCATTGAAGAACAGCATCTGGTCCTTCTCGATAGAGGACCGAAACGACTGAGTCCATTCTGCATTCCGATGCTCATCATCAATATGGCTCCCGGAGTGGTGGCCATGCATTTCAACCTGAGGGGCCCCAACACGGCCGTCAGCACCGCATGCGCAAGCGGAACGCATGCCATTGGAGACGCCTATCGCATCATACAGCGCGGTGAAGCGGATTTGATGCTGGCGGGCGGGACGGAATCTGCGCTTACGCCGATGGGAATCGGCGGCTTCTGCGCGATGCGCGCCCTCTCTACCTCGCATAATGATCATCCTGAGCGCGCCAGCAGGCCGTTCGATCGGAATCGAGACGGTTTTGTGATGGCGGAGGGGGCCGGAGTCATCCTGCTCGAGGAACTGGGGCATGCTCAAAAGCGAGGAGCAGTTATCCTGGGTGAGATTATCGGCTATGGCATGTCTGCCGATGCCTATCATATCACTGCCCCCTCTCCCGAAGGTGAGGGAGCCGCACGTTGCATGCGGGCGGCGCTGAAAAGTTCGGCGACGGCGCCCGAATCTATTTCCTACATCAACGCGCATGGGACGTCAACTCAGCTCAATGATAAACTTGAGACTGAGGCGGTGAAGCGGGTTTTCGGAGATCATGCCCGGAAGCTGGCGCTGAGCTCGACAAAATCCCATATGGGACATTTGCTCGGCGCGGCCGGAGGAGTTGAAGCGATCGCGACTCTTCTGGCGATTCAGACTGGGACGGCCCCGCCCACGATCAATTATGAGGAGCCGGATCCGGAGTGCGATCTGGACTACGTGCCGAACGTTGCGCGCCAGATGGATATCACGTATGCAATGAGCAATTCATTTGGGTTTGGCGGAACTAATGCAACCATTATCTTCAAGAAATTTGAATAATTCCACCGTCATGGGGAACGATTCTGAAAGGCGCAAAGAGCTGAAGGATCTGGAAAAACTCCTCGGCGTGCATATGCGGCGCATCGACCTGCTCAATCAGGCGCTTTGCCATCCTTCCTACGTGAACGAACTGCCCGAGGAGCGCGGCGAACATTATGAAAAGCTCGAGTTTCTCGGTGATGCTGTTTTGGAGTTGATCATCAGCCATGAGCTGTATGAGGCATACCCTCAATATGAGGAAGGAGAATTGACGAAGCTGCGCGCCGCTGTGGTCAGCAAGCCGACGCTCGCGAAGACGGCGAAAAAGATCGGGATCGACCCGTTCATCAAGCTGGGAAAGGGAGAAGAGCTAGGTGGAGGGCGGAAAAGGAATTCCCTGCTTGCGGACGCGCTGGAGGCGCTCATTGGCGCGATCTATCTGGATGGCGGCTTGAAGATGGCGCGCGAATTCATCCTGCAGCATTTTTCCGATGAGATTGAGCGGCTCGACAAAGATCAGCAGAAAATGGATTACAAGTCGATCCTCCAGGAAAAAACACAGATGCGCTTCCAGACCCTGCCGAAATATACGGTAGTCAGAGAATCAGGACCCCCTCACGACCGTACATATGACGTGCTCTTGACGATCAAGGATGAACCATACGGGATCGGCACCGGCCGAAATAAGAAAGAAGCTCAACAAAATGCCGCCCGCGCGGCACTGAAGAAAATGGAAGAGCAGTGAGTGCTCATTCCTGAGGGCCGTGAGCATGGATTACTTTCTCTCTGATCGGCAAAAGGCTATCCGAGAGCTCGCTCAAAAAATTGCGGTCGAAAAGATCAAGCCTGTCCGGGCGAAATACGATGAATCTTCTGAATTCCCGCGCGAGGTCCTCACAGAATTTGCGAAGGCGCATCTGAGCGGCATCTTCATTCCCGAGAAGTATGGTGGTGCGGGCGACGGTTGTCTCGGCTTATGTCTGGCGATCGAGCAGATTGCCCGGATATGTGCAGGCATTTGCACCACGTATGCAGCCACAGCCCTCGGGTCGATGCCAATTCTGGTTGCCGGCTCCGAAAAGCAGAAGGAAAAATATCTGCCGGCTATTGCATCCGGCTCGGCGCTGGCCGCGTTTGGATTGACGGAGGCGAATGCCGGGAGCGACGCGGGCGCGATTGAGACAACGGCGGTCAGCGACGGCGACGATTACGTGCTCAATGGGCGGAAACAGTGGATAACGAACGCGGGCGAAGCCGACATCTATACCGTCTTTGCGATGACCGACAAGAGCCGCGGCAGCAGAGGAGCGACGGCCATCATCGTGGAAAAGGATACGCCGGGAATGAGTTTTGGCCGCACGGAGAACAAGATGGGTATTCGCGCATCGCTGCAGCGTGAGGTTTTCTTTGAGGATTGCCGCGTCCCGAAGGAGAATGTGCTCGGACGCGAAGGGATGGGCTTCGTCATCGCAATGAAAACCCTGGATAGCACCCGCCCCGGCATCGGAGCGCAGGCGGTTGGACTGGCGCAAGGGGCGTTTGACGAGGCAATTTCCTATGCTCGCGGACGCCGGCAATTCGGGGAATCGATCACCTCATTCCAGGCGATTCAGCACATGCTCGCCGACATGGCGACCCAGATCGAGGCGGCTCGCGCGCTTGTGTATGCCACCGCTCGAATGATCGATGCCGGCTCGCCAAATGTCGGCAAAGAATCGGCCATGGCAAAGCTTTTCGCTTCGGATATGGCAATGCGCGTGACAACCGACGCGGTGCAGATCATGGGCGGCTATGGCTACATGAAAGATTATCCCGTCGAAAAAATGATGCGCGACGCCAAGATTACTCAGATCTACGAAGGAACCAATCAGATACAGCGAAACATCATCGCCCGCCACCTCATTAAGGAAAACGCCGCAGGCGTTTGAATTCCCTTTGGCCGCCTGAACCACTTCAGCCTCGTTTCATACTTTTCTTTTTCGGTTCTTCTCCGATTTAGTTGTTGCCTGAGAATGCCTGTATGACTTTAAGAGTAAAATATCGGTTGTCATGGAATCCGAAGGCGCGTTTGGAAATGCTT
>QZKU01000098.1 GCA_003598085.1 Candidatus Abyssobacteria bacterium SURF_5 | reverse complement strand
GAAGACTTCCCGTAGTTTGCCAAAAGAGTAAACGCCATGGCATTCAGAGTCCGGCACGAGACTACCGCTTGCGCAACCGGCGACAGGAACAGCGACGAGTATGAGAAAAGCTGACAGATTAGTTACTCCGTCAGCGGCGACTCGCCGCCGCTCGCCCAAGCGCGAACACCAACTCCTTGGCTCAACTCACGCCGATAAATCCGGCGCCGGAGCAACTAGGTTCTTCCTTAACGGAAAGGAAAAAGGAAAAGGTAAAAAGGAAAAAGCCGAAAGAAAATCAAGGGCCAAGCCAAATCCGCGTGAATGCGTGGTCATTCAATCTGAGAAAATCAGCGAAATCCCGGATCGAGTCCAGGACGGCGTATGCGGATAGAAAGAAACTTTCTCTACAGACTGCGGTGGTCTGGGGTCTGTCTTTCTCATCCGCGAAACTCGTCCAGAGCGTTGAAGGATCGGCGGATGAAGAACCTCTTCCCTGCACGTAATACGCCCATATATTGACAGAAAACAAAACTTTACGTTAAGCTTGATTTACGCGGCGACCTTGGGCAAATAAAAGGAAGGATCATGAAAATAAAAATTGTCGTTCATGAAGCTGAAGAAGGCGGGTACTGGGCTGAAGTGCCGTCCATACCCGGCTGCGCAACTCAGGGCGATACCTTCGAAGAGCTTCTGAAGAATCTGTATGAGGCAGTGGAGGGATGTCTATCTGTTGACCTGGAAGAGCCGAAAACCACGGGGAAAGATCGAATAATAGAAATTGCGGTATGAAGGCGATTTCCGGCAAAGAACTTTCCAGAATATTCGAACGTCATGGATGGAAGCTGCTGCCCCCGCGTCATCAAGTTAATCCTGCCCGCGATGATCGGTCCGCACGCGCGGAAGAAAGAACAGCATCCAAACCCAACATCACGGCAAAAACCCAATAAACAATTTACTCTTCAAGCCCTTCGGAAATCCCAAATGCTGCTCCCCTTCCGCGCTCACCTCAATCCTCGAAAGCTTGGGATGTTCTCAACTCCAGCTCTTGCGCTTCCCGCCCCCTTCTTCTGGCTGAACGCCTGGGGCTTTATCCTGAAATGCGCCAAATGACGCGGAACCGTGCCTCTTCTCCCGATCCCATGGCTTCTTGCCCTTCGCGAATGAATGAACACGAGAATACTCTTCTTGAATGGCAGTTGGCGCTGGGGAAACCTTGCGGTTGACGGGGAAGAAACCGCGTGATAAGATATAGAAAAATTTTTGCTCAGAAGGAATTTCCCATGCTGAAAAGTTTCTTTCAGGAAACCCCCAGCCGGGACAAAATCATTTTCTGGTTTTTCTGGTTCTTCTTTGTCGTCCCGAAGCCTGTTTTCCCCGCTGATTCCTCCCATCAGCTTGATTTGCTAAAATTGGCTGCCATATTGGCCGGCGGTTTTCTTCTTTGGCGTCTTCTCCAGATCGAGAAAGTTCTGCCGGTGAAAAGGGTGGTTATCGGTATCCAGGGCTTTGCTCTTATCGGAATCCTGTCTTTTGCGCCGGCAATGCTGCTGCTCGTCATCGTCGCCTACGCCTTCGGCGTTGACAATCCTCAATTCATGACGCCGGTTTTCTTATTGCTAATGGCGCCTGGCCTTTTCCTGGCTGGCTGCTGGCTCGGCTTCCTGATTGACAGGCCCTTTCTTCTTGGAGCGGCATACGCTCTGCTGGTGGCGCTCTTCATCTGGCGTTTCGGAATAACTCCTCTTGCCGCCTTGCTCTTTTTCATCCCGCCGCTCGCCGGCGTGTACTTCGGCAGAAAACGCCTCGCCGTCTGAACACGAAAAAGTTTCTCGCCGATGTCCCTTCGGGAAAACCCTCAAACAGGTGGAATTAATAAGCGAATTTGTTTTGTCCTCAGTTCCGATGGGAAAATTAGGGAACAGAGCCCTGACCCGAAGTGAGAAGCAGCGGGATGACTGGCGGCCAGAGGCGCACCGGCTTCGTCGATTTTCTCCGAAGCCGGTATTTTTATTTCTAAGTATTCAACAAAAAAGGAATTGCAGGAGCGGGAGAACCCCGGAGTGGGAATTGGGCGGCTCCATGGGGCCGCCCCTACGACCGAAAAAAACGGCGGGCAGGATGTTTGCGCTCCGGGCTGCCCCTACGACCATAAAACGGCGGGCAGGAGGCCTGCGCTACGAAGCGGGACGCGCATTTCGGCCGCGGAAGGGAAATAATAATTATAAAGGTCTTCTGCACATAAGGAGGGAAGACATGCATATATTATCGCCGGCGGCGGCCGTTGGTAAGCAAATAGAGCTGGCTTCTCAGACGGCTCTAAGGATGGCTGAGGCCGCAAGCGTGTTTCTTGCGTCGCTCAGTGATGCACAAAAGAAGAAAACTCAGTTCGCCGTGGATTTTGAAGATCGCCGGAACTGGACCTACCTGCCCGGCAAACGGCATGGCATCAGCCTGAGACAACTCGACAGCTTCCAGCAGAAGCTGGCGTTCGCGCTCCTGGCCTCAGGCCTGAGCGCACAGGGAAATGCGAAGGCGCTCTCGATCATGAGCCTCGAGGCGGTCCTGCGCGAGATCGAGGGCGATAGCGATTATGATCGGGACCCCGACCTGTTTTATATAGCTGTGTTTGGCTCGCCTTCGGACGATGCGCCCTGGGGCTGGCGCGTCGAGGGACATCATCTTTCAGTCAATTTCCTGGTGGTCGAGGGCAAGCG
This sequence comes from Candidatus Abyssobacteria bacterium SURF_5, assembly GCA_003598085.1. Taxonomy (NCBI): domain Bacteria; kingdom Pseudomonadati; phylum Candidatus Hydrogenedentota; class Candidatus Abyssobacteria; species Candidatus Abyssobacteria bacterium SURF_5. The sequence continues at coordinate 52,347 of QZKU01000098.1, read as the reverse complement.
AATCGCGCCGACTCCCAATTTCTTCGGCGCCCATCCGGCGCGCGTGCCGCATGGCCGGCTCGAGGGTCTCCGCATCCTGGCGGCTGAAGAGGACCTCGCGCGGAGACTGCTCGGGGCGCTCGATACGAATCAACTGAAACGGGCCGTGATCGATATGCGCGCGCCGGCGGATATCCTGACCGGCGACAGCCCGCGCGTGCGGCTGGACGATCCGACCGGGCTCTCATACGGCGACATGACCGAAGCGCAGCAAGCACATCTAATGAATCTTGTGTCGGAATACATCCACCGGGTTCCGCGCGACGTGGCCGGGCTGCGGATGGAGCGGCTCGAAAGGGAAGGCAAGCGCTATCTCTATTTCGCGTGGGCGGGCAAGACGGAGCCGGGCGGCCCGCATTACTACAGAATCCACGGGCCGAGTTTTCTGGTCGAGTACGACAACACGCAGAACAACGCGAATCATATTCATTCTGTCTGGCGAGATATTCAGGATGACTGGGGCGAGGATCTGCTCAGGCGGCATTACGGGGAGGCGCACGGCGCGAGACAAGCGCCAAGATCTTGAAGGACAGAGATAACCATCAAGGCGTCAGGACACGAAGATGGACCCTCCCCAAACCCTCTCCCTCAGGGAGAGGGATAAGGCCGAATGAATTCGGCCCTACCAGCCTGCGGGGTGAAACGTTTAACCGGTAGGTGCGAATTCATTCGCACAGTCTTCGGAGGTGGAAAACAGGCGCGAAGGAAAGAAAGGCAAACCACCAAGACACAAAGAGGTGTGGATCCATGATCTTCCCGGTGTCTTTGTGCCTTGGTGGTTTGCCTTCCTGATTTTCGAACCTCGATCCGAGTGCGGGATCCTCGAGGCGCGTGATTTCGCTTCGCTCAGCAGAGAAGGGAAGCTTTGGATTGACGACTCGATAAATCTTCGCCTCTATTTCTTCCGGCTGGTTGTTCCCCTTTAGGCTCTGGGGACAGCCTAGCGGAGCGCAGCTTCGGGGACAGACACCATTCTACGAATTCAAAAAGACATGAATTCCGTAAATGGAGTCAGTCCCCACCGGATATCAGAACTTGAACGCACGTCCTTTCTCTGCCATTACCTTCATGACCATCTCGCCGGGTGGCAGGACGGGCAACTGTTCGGTCTCAGGGCGCGGCGCAAGCGAAATAGATTCAGAGGGGCACGTCGGAAAGCACACACCGCATCCAATGCATTTATCTTCGTCTACCCGGGCCGGGCCATCACTGAGCGAAATGGCTTTCACCGGGCATCTTTCTTCGCACGTGCCGCACTCGACGCAGGTTTCCTGATTTATCTGCGAGACGAAATTGGAGCGGGCAAACATGTTCTTCTCGCCCATGGCCAGGAGTCCGGTCAGGAAAATGCAGGCGTCGGCGCAGCAGTTGCAGATCGTATCGATTTCCGCCTGATGATTTCCGGTAACGTGCACCAAGCCTTCCTCGTTTGACTTCTTGAGGATTGCCAATGTCTCATCGACAGTAAGTTCACGCGCCATCCCGTTGGCGACCATATAACGCGCCAGACTGCCGAAGTGCAAGCAGTTTTCGGTGGAATGTTCGCATTTTCCGTCGCCGGAATATTCCCTCATGAGCCGGCACGGACAATGGGCGACTGCCTGATAGGAAGTCTCTTTCACTTTCTCGACCAGTTTCTCATAGGGAGATACCTTGCGGGTTTCGGAGAGGGATTCCTGAACCGGAATGACGCGGACGAGCGGGGTTTCGGAAAGACCGCCGATTTCATGGAAGAATGCATCGCGCGCGTATTTCCGCCACAGAACGGCGAGTTTTTCCGTTTCGGGAGTTCGCTTGCCCGGCCAGAAGGGCGTCTCGCTGAAGCCGACAACGGTGGGAAGAAGCCGGTACATCGGCTCATCTCCGCCAAGTTGCTCGAACACGATCCCCTTTTTCGCCATCCTATCGAGCATAGGTTTCAGCATTTTTTCGGCCATGCCGGTGCGATCGACAAGCGCATCAACAGTCATCGGCAGGAAAGGCAGCTTGACAGCCAGATCCGCTTCCTCCTTTGTGTAAAGGATTTTCAAAATTTCAATCAGTTCCGGCGTCTTCGGTGCGCCAATAGGCATAGAATTGAGATGTTCGGCCAGTTGATCGTACACTTCATGCTTGCTCATATCCCTTCTCCTTACCTGGAAACTTCAAGAGTGTCGTTCTCATTTCTCGATCCTGCAGCGAATGTACTTGTGTAAAGGCGTCCCAGTCAAAGGCTCGCGGTGCGCGGCGGAGATAAGCTCGTTCACGTTCACTCCCGCCTGTTCAAGCTTGCCGGTTTGTTTGTTTTTCTGTAGCATTCCGAAACCGTGCGGAATGGACAAATTGCCCGGGAAGATATCGTCCGAGACCAGAACGGGGATCGAAACCTGGGACGTGTCGGTGACAACCTTCACGGTCTCGCCGTCGGAGATTTTCAGGCGGCCGGCGTCCTCCGAGCTCATTCTCAGGTAGTTCGACGGCAGGCTCGAGGCTCGCCATTCGTGAACGCGCATCAGGCTGTTGGCCGTGTAGTTCGTGCGTTCGCCGGTCTGGAGAATGAACGGGAATTCCTTGTTTTCACTTGGTTCGATACGTTCGGGCAGTTTCAGCGATTTCAGCAGGTCCGGCACCATCGGGATATCCAGATGGATTTTGCCGTCCGATGTCTTCAAGTTATCAAGATTGTTTTCGTCTTTCGTATCGCACAAATATAAGCCTTCCGGATGCTCGAGGATCGCCTTGAACAGCTCCTCGGTATCGTCGCCCTGGCTGGTAATCACTTTGTTTTGAACCAGCGCGTCGCGATGCTTCATTGCGAACATCATTGCGAATGCTTTGACGACCGACAATACCGGCGGCAGATCGCTCTCGTTCTTCCACTGCTTCATCATTGCGAACGGAAGCAGGCCGGAGACATCGACTCCCATTTTCTCGAGGATCATCAGATGGATCTCGCACTCCTGCCGGGCGAGTTCGGGCCCGTTGCATACCGGCCGGCGAAGGTGGTAATAGATCTGCGGATACCCTTTCGCGAAGAAAGAGGCCTCATACTTCTCGAATCCGCATTTCGCGGGCAGCACGTAGTGTGCGAGCATTGCGGCCTCGCTCATGACCGGATCGATTACAACCAGCAGATCGAGCGCCTTGAACGCCTGCTCGAATTTTTTTGAGTCCGCATACGAGCGCAGCGGATTGCTGCCTTCGACGATGACGGCTCGAATGCGGCCGTCTCCAGGTGTGAGTATCTCCTCGGGGAGAGCGTTCGGCGGGAACAGGCCGCGGATAGCAGGAATACCGGCGACGCGCGTCTTCCATTTCTCCTCGCCGTCGCCTTCCGGCAAATCAAGACTCATGAAACCTTCGGGAAACGCGCAGCCGCCGGGGACGCCGACGTTGCCGGTTATGGCAAGCAGGACCCTTTCCAGATACACGTTCTCCATCATGTATATCTGATGATAGATGCCGAGGTCGATACACGTCGCCGCGCGCTTTGCCTTTGCGAATGTGCGGGCGACTTCAGAGATATCCTCGGCCTTTAGATCGCATAAACGGGCGGCCTGTTCGGGAGTCACCAGGTTGGCGATCCACTTTATCTTTTCCCATCCGGTCGTATGCTTGCGGATAAAATCGGCGTCGATCAGGTCTTCCTTCACGATGACGTTGATCAGAGCGAGCAGGAAATAGACATCGGTGCCCGGCTTGATCATGAGAAATTTGTCCGCCCTCTGCGCGGTCTCGTGCCGGCGCGGATCGACGACGATCAGCTTTCGCGCCGGGTCGTTTGCTATTTCGGTTACAACTTTTCTTGCCCGCTGTGTTCCGTGACTCATCCAGGGATTGCTTCCAATCAGAAGCAGCACATCGCAGCGGTGCTCGTCGAAATGGAAGTCGAGGTTCTCGCTGCCGAACATGTGGCCGTTGATCCAGTACTTCTGCGTGTATTCCTGCGCGAGCGCGTTATAGAGATATTTGGTGCCGAGCGCACGCATGAGAAACATCGCGAACGGCACATCCAGATGATTGGCCTGCCCGCCGCCTCCCATGAAGGCGATTGACTTGCCGCCGGTCTCGGCGATGATTTTCTTGAGTTTTTCTGCAATCTCGGCGGTGGCCGTCTCCCAATCGATTGCCTCGAATGAGCCGTCGGCGCGCCGCCTCAGCGGCGATAAAACACGCTGGTCATTGTGCTGGTAATAAGGATTGTAGAGGGACTTGTTGCAGACGTATCCCCTGCTGAAGGGGTTTTCCTTGTCGGCTCTTACCTTCACAATTTTATCGTTTTCAACCTGCACTTCGATCCCGCAATTGTTGCCGCACATGCAGCACGCCGTCGATTTCCATTGAGTATCCATAGCCTCTCCTTCATCTTTGGGACAAGAGAACGAACTTATCGCGCGATGCGCGGCAGCTTCCTGAAGACTGTGCGAATGAATTCGCACCTACCGGTCTAGAAATTTTGCATGGAGGATCATGGTTACTCCATGGGCCGCTTCTGGCCGGCGGCCTCATTCTCGGCGGCGACTCTGGAGTAGAGCTGGGCCGTGGATACGAATATCGGCTCGCGCTCGAGCCGCTCGAGCCGCAGCGCGCCCGTCGGACACGTGACCGTGCAGACGCCGCAGCCCATGCAGCGGCTCGGATCGACTTCGGCCGCGTCGGCGCCGTCCGGCACAGAGATCGCTTTGAAGAAGCAGCGGTCGACGCACGTGCCGCAGGCGGCGCATTCCTCATGAACGCGCGCCACAAAATTCGAGCGGGCAAATGCATGCGGATTGTCCCAGCGCGTGAGGCCGCGGGTGATCGAGCAGCAGCATCCGCAGCAGAAGCAGATGACTCCGTTCTCCATGCTGGCGGCGTTGTCGGTCATTACCACCAGGCCCTTTTCCCGCATATCGGCCGCATACTTCTTCGCTTCCTCACGTGTGATCAGCTTGCCTTCGCCGCGACCGACAAACAGCATCGCAGGCATTCCGATGAAAAAGCAGTGGCCGACCGGATTATTTTCTTTGCATTCGCGGATGCCGAGTCGCTCGGTCCGCGTCCGGCACGGACAGGGAACCAGCGCGATCGCGTCCATATTCGCATGATCGAGAAACATCGCCAGATCCTCGTGCGAAAGCACCTCCTGTCCGGTATCGATCGATTGTTCGACGGGAATGGCGCGGCGAAGTGGAGTTCCCGCCGCCGACGACTCGTAGAATTTATAAAAACCGTCCTTGATGAAGAAGTCCTGGTATAGTTTGCCCGCTTCGAGGGTGTCCTTGGTTACCGTTTCGCGGAACTGATGCACATTCACGACGAGGGGGACGACCGGCAACATGTATTGTCCGCCGAAGCCAAGCACTACGCCCTTCTCGACCAATCCGCTCAATATATGCTCGACCTCCTCGCCCGTCCGCCCGAGTTCGAGCGCCACTTCGTCCGCCGACTTCATGTGCGGATCGACCGACAGACGCGACGCCACAACCGCTTCCTCTGGAGTGAAGAGCAGCTCGAGGTATTTCAGGAAAGCGGGCGAAAAGTCGCCGTCTTTTTTCGGGGCGCCGTTCAGATTCATGTCGATGCGTTCCGCAAGTCTTTTGTAGGGCGACTGCTGCATGATGTCCTCCTTATTCCTCATCCGGTGGCTCTTTGAGGGCACTGTCTTTCGCAAAATCCAGAATTAGATCAGTCCTTCCATTGTTCGGCCGGTAATCTGCGCTTTCTGCATGGTCCACGAGATCATGTTTTCGGGCGGCAGATCGATCTGACTTTCGGGTTTGCGCTGGAGCGAGAGCGCGCCGCTCGGACACGTGACCACGCATACGCCGCAGCCGATGCAGCGCTCGGGGTTGACTTCAAAATATTCGCCGCGCGATTCGATGGCGCCCATCGGGCAGCGTTCATCGGCGCATACGCCGCACGCGACGCAAGTGTCCGCATCGATCTGCGCGAGATAATTCGATTTCGCCAGGAAATGCGGCGATTTCGCCATCTTGACGCCGCGCAGAATCGCGCAGCAGCACGTACAGCAGTTGCAGACGAACATATGATCGTCCTGAATGTTCCAGGAATTATGCACCAGCCCCTCTTCTTCGGCTTTCTTCAACAAATCGAGCACTTCCTGCTTCGTGGCTTTCCGGGCGCCGCGATATTCGATATCGAACGCATCAGGGGAGGGTGAGAAAGCAATGCAGTTGTTCATTGTCTTGCCGCAGCCTTTGTCGAGAAGGGTCATTTCCTTTCGGCAGATGCAGTCGGATATCGCCCACGACTGCGCCTTCTCGATCATGCTCGTTACCTTCTCGAACGGAAGAATATTCAGTTGATTCGGGATCGCCTCTTCGACCGGATACACGCGCACCTGCGACGGCGCGACCTGCCCCAGCTTTTCGGCAAGCGCTTCCTCGAGATATTGCTCGAACAGCGCGGCATATTCCTTATCGACGCGCGCAAGCTGGAACTCGTGGATTCCGACAAGAAACGGGAACGCGCTGTACATGCGATATTCTTTCGGCCCCATCCCCATGAGCTGGCCCTTCGAGGTCATCGTCTCGAGCAGGTGCCCCATTTCTTCGGGATTGCGTCCCAACCGCTCGGCCACTTGCTGGGCCGATTCGGGAATCAATTTCATTTGCGATGCGATCTCGGCCTCCTGCTCGGTGAACACTTTCTTCAGGATCTTCAACTCGACGCCGCTCTCGGTCTTTGGAAATCCCTGCGGCATTGCATCGAGATGTTCCGCTAATTTCCGGTAGCTGTCTTTGCTCATGTTACCCTCCGCTTCGTGTGACGTTCGTCCGCTTTTCACTTCATTTGAATTTTGAGCTTTAAACCTTGATTCCGCTGCCCCCCTGTTGGTAGGACCGAATTCATTCGGACGGTCTTGAAAGTGCGAATAAATTCGCACCTACCACGACAGAATTGAATCAGAAAAAGGGGCATTTGCAGCGCAATCATACATCGAGCTTCGACCCTAAGTCCTCCAACCCTTAATAACATCTCGCAGCAAGGAGACATTCCGCTCGATCACTTTCGGATCCTTGTGCGTCTTTCTCAAGAGGAACGCGCCCTGCATCTGCGCGAGAACGAATTCCGAAAGCTGCTTTGACGGCAGTGATTCCTTGAAATCGCCCTGTCGCTTCCCCTCCTCGAAACATTGCTCGACCAATTCGGCGCCGGCGTGAAAGAAGTCGCTCAATGCCTTGCGAAGCGGCTCATGGACGGCGCTCATCTCCTGAGCAAGATTCCCGAAGGGACAGCCGAGCTCGCCCTGAGGAGAAAGGCCGATAGCAAGGAGCCGGTCGAGGAATGCGTCTATCCGTTCCGGCGGTTTCAGATCGTTTTCCAGGGCCGGCCGCACGGCGAAATCGTAAAACTGCTGTATTCGCAGGGCGAGCACCTCGAAACCGAGTTCCTCTTTTGTTTTGAAATGGTAGTAAAAGTTGCTTTTGCTCACGGAGGAGGCGTCGAGGATATCTTGGATGCTGGTATTGTTAAATCCTTTGGCATGAATGAGTTTCGTCGTTTCCTCGAGTATTTTTTCTTTACTGGTCATGATCTCCTAAGGTTTTAGTACTGACCGGTTGGTACTAATATATATCACACGCTTGTGAGTCTGTCAAGAGGTTTCTTTCATACATGCCGGCTGATCCAGCCTTTTATATAAAAACTCACCATTCCATGATATACTCGTTTTCGCGGTGGCTCGACGCCTGTCACTCCAAGATCCGGGCATCGAGCAATGATTTACGTTCGGATTCATAGCAGGGTGTGAACCTTAAAATGAAAACGCATGCCTTGGATTTGAGAGACAGGCGCAAGAGTTTTGGCCGGTTGGAGGAACAGGTTTTTGATGTGCTGGTGATAGGGGCCGGAATTACCGGCTGCGGCATAGCTCGGGACGCCGCGATGCGGGGCCTGAGCGTTGCGCTGGTTGACAGGGCCGATATCGGAGCGGGCACATCGAGCCGGTCATCGAAGCTTATTCATGGCGGCCTCCGCTATCTGGCGCAAGGCGATCTGTTCGTGGTAAAGGAAGCCGCGGTTGAACGGCGTGCCGTTCGCGCAATCGCTCCTCATCTGGCTCAGACCATGCCGATGATCATTCCGCTTCGCGGCAAGACGGACCAGGCGAAGATGGTGGCGGCCATGGTTGCCTACGAGAAGCTGGGCGGCGTCGCTCCCGAGGAGGCGCATGAAGTTTGGGATCAGGCTGAATTACACGCGCGGGAGCCGCGCGTGCGTTCAGGCAAGCTGATCGGAGCCGTTGTGTATCCTGAGTATGTGACAGACGATTTCCGACTTACTCTTGCCAATGCGCGCAGCGCGGCGTCTCATGGCGCTTGCGTGGACACATACGCCAGGGTCGAGACCCTGTTGCTGGAGGGCGGAAAGGCGGCGGGGGCGATAGTCCAGGCCGCTTTGCCCGGAGAGGATGACGCGGCACGCGTGCGCGCTCGAGTTGTGGTGAATGCCGCCGGACCGTGGGTGGACGCCATTCGACGGCTCGAGGATGCGGCGGCGAAGAAGAAGCTCCAGTTGACGAAAGGAATCCACCTGGTTGTCCGGCGCGAGCGGTTGCCCCTCGACAATACGGTTATCATGGCGACGCCCGACCGGCGCTCGATCTTTGCGGTACCGAGGGATTGTTTTGTGTATATCGGTACGACTGACACTTTTTATCCTCAAGCCGAATATTGGCCCGGGATAACGAGCGAGGATTTCGACTATCTGTTGTTGCCGGCCAGCGCGATGTTCGACATTGAGCCGCTTACTGGCAATGATGTTGTTTCGGCGTGGGCGGGCTTGAGACCTCTTTTAGGCGCGGAAGGAAAGAGCCCATCCGAGATATCACGAAGACATGAGACGATGGAAGGACCCGGCGGAGTGCTGAGCGTTGCCGGCGGCAAGCTGACGAGTTATCGCTCGATGGCTGAGCGGGTAGTGAATCTGTGTGAGAAACGGCTGCAGCGAAAGTCGAATCCGCCGCCGACGGCTGAGGAGCCTCTGCCCGGCGGAGATTTCGCGGGAGGGCCGGAGAAACTGCGCTCGCAACTCGAGTCTTTGGGTTTGAATCCCGCCGACTCGGAGCGCGCGGCCCGGCTGTATGGCGCCGAGGCTCTTGAAATATCTTCGAAAGATGCCGGCCCTGCAGGCGAGGTGCGGCACGCGGTGGAATGCGAAGGCGCGTTGACTCTGGAAGACTACTGGTTCCGGCGGAGCGCTCGCGCCCGGTTCGACGTCGGCCCGCCCAGCGCACTTATTAGGGCGGCGGAGCATATGAGCGCGTTGATGGGGTGGTCGGAAGATGAGCAGATGCGGCAGATCGAGCGATGTCGAAATCTGCATGCGGAAGAGCTGAAGGCTCGTGCGGAGACAGGGAACCAATGAAGGAGCGGCAAATGCCATCATCTATTATCGAGAAACTGAAACAGGAAGTGGGCGCGGGAAAAGTTATCACCAACTCGCAGTTGCTCAACGACCGGAGGCATGATTACTGGGTGTTGAGCCAACTCGAGGACCTGCAGGATCGCGGGGCGCCGCGGCCGGCATGCATTGTTCAGCCGACTGAAACAAAAGATGTTATAAGCGTCGTCAACGCCTGCCGCGAGACCTCGACGCCGCTCGTGCCGTTTGGGCTCGGTTCGGGCGTGTGCGGCGGAATAAAGGTTGATCCCGCCACCGTTCTTCTGGATATGAGTTCCATGAATCGGGTTCTCCGGATCGACGTCGACAATCTGCTCGCAACTTTTGAGGCCGGCCTTCGAGGGGCTGACGCCGAGGCGGCGCTTGCCAAGCGGGGCTTGATGCTCGGCCATTATCCTCAGTCAATGGATGTGAGCTCGGTCGGCGGATGGGTGGCCACGCGCTCCGCGGGCCAGTTCTCGACCGCCTACGGCAACATCGAAGATATCCTGCTGGGTCTCGAAGTGGTCTTGCCGAACGGAAAAGTTTTGGAAACACGATTGACTCCGCGAGCCTCGACCGGACCCGATCTGCGCCAGTTGTTTCTCGGCAGCGAGGGAACGTTAGGCGTCATCACATCCGTCACTTTCTCCGTGCGATGGCAACCCGAGAAACGGGATTACAGCGTGTATTATTTGCCCAATATGGATGCCGGTTTTGATCTTCAACGCGCCATCATTCAGTCGGGATGGACTCCGCCGGTGATGCGGCAGTATGACACGTCGGAAGCGTGGCGCCTGTTTCCGGATCAGGCCAAAGGGGACGGCGCATTATTGTTGCTTGTGCACGAAGGGCCGGCCGCGAGAGTCGAAACTGAGAAGGCGGCATGCGCCGCGCTGGCTGCGGAGGCGCATGGCGAAGCCGGTCCTGTGGCGGCAGGCGAGAAATGGATGGCGGAGCGGAACGAGGTGCCGACCTTTGAGAGCTTCTTGAAGAAGGGCGTCATTCTGGACACGATTGAGATTGCCGCAACGTGGGATCGGATCCGTCCTATTTATCGGGATGTTGTGGCCTCGCTCAGCGAAGTTGAGAACATCCTCAATGCATCGGCTCACAGTTCCCACGCCTACCGCTCGGGCATCAACCTTTATTTTACTTTTGCGGCTCGGCCGGACGATTCGAAAGACATGGCGCGCACCTACGAAGAGTGCTGGCGGAGAACATTGGAAGCGACGGCCGCGAACGGCGGCGGAATATCGCATCACCACGGCATCGGCCGGCTGCGGCGCGATTGGATGCGGCGCGAATTGGGCGCGACGGGCGTCGAGCTTCTCCGCAGCATCAAACATGCTCTCGATCCGACGAACTTCATGAATCCGGGGGTATTGATACCGAATGAGTAAATCGGTCCTCTCAATCGACGCGGGCACCACGAGTGTCAGAAGCATGGTCGTAGGAGACGACGGCCGCGTCCTCAGCGTGTGCGCAAACCAGTTCAAGCGTAGTTTCCCGGCGGCCGGATATGTGGAGCAGGACCCGGAGGAGATGTGGTTGGTCGCTGAGAAGACGATACATCAGGCGCTTGAAAGAGTGGGCATCAGAGTGGGCGACCTCAGCGCAATCGGAATTACCGGCCAGCGCTCCACGACCATTGTCTGGGAGCGGGCCACCGGACGCCCCCTCTCCCCCGCCGTAAGCTGGCAGGATCAACGGGGCGCGGCGCGCGCCGTCGAGCTTCAGGACCTTGGATTCATTACAGCCGCTTCGGTTACTCCGGCGGCAAAAATGGAACAGATTTTAAGAGCCATTCCGGACGGTTTTGAGAGGATGCGGCGAAACGAGCTTGCGTGGGGCAACGTTGACAGTTTCCTCGCGTGGCGGCTGAGCGGCGGCGCCGTTCACATTACCGATCTGACCAATGCCGTTGCGACCGGCTACTATGATTACATGGAGAAATGGGAGTGGCAGAGCGACCTCCTGAAAATCCAGGGACTTGACATCAAGTTCTTCCCTCGCATCGTGGATTCGGCGGGACAACTTGGCTTCACCTCGCGCCGGGCTTTCGGAGCGGAGGTCATGATCGGGGCTATCATCGGCGATCAGCAGAGCGCGGCGTATGCGCAGGGGTGCCTCTCCAAGGGCGATGGAAAGATTACGTTCGGCACATCGGCCACCTGCGATGTCAATACCGGCGAAGAATTGAAAATGGCCTCGGGCTCATATCCGCTGGTTTTATGGCGGCGCGGCGAGCATCGTCCCTACTGCGTTGAAGGCATGGTGATTACCGCAGGCGCGGTCTTCAGTTGGCTGACGCAGTTGGGATTGCTCGAAAATCCGGCGCAGGCGTCGGCCGTCGCCGCAAGCGTCGCCGACAGCAACGGAGTCTTCTTTTTGCCGAGTCTCCAGGGACTCGGCACTCCGCACATTGTTCCCGAACGGCGTGGCACGTTCGGCGGGCTCTATCTGGGCGCCACAGCGGCCCACCTCGTGCGAGCGGCGATAGAGGGGGTTTCGTTTCGGGTGAAGGAAATGGTCGAGCGGATTTATCTTGATGCCGGTTTGCCGAAGCCGAGTTCTTTGAGGGTGGATGGCGGCGCCGCGGCTAACGATTTCCTGATGCAGCAACATGCTGACGTTTTCGGATTGCCGGTGGAACGAATACAGCCGCTGGAAGCCACCGCATACGGAGCCGCGCTGCTGGCAGGCGAGTCGTGCGGCCTGTGGGAACCGTGGTCAACGAGCACCCTTCGCACAACAGACCGAATCTTCGAGCCTCGCTGGAACGCCTCCCAGCGGGAAGAACGTTTTCAGCAGTGGAAGAGATCCTGCCGGTTGTAAGTCAGTTGCTCGTCCAGAGTCCGTTCACGGTCCACAGTCTACAGGTAAGACAAGAGACAAATAATAGAGGCGTGGAAGGCTGTGCGGCCGCATTCCTCCGTCGCGTTCACATTCGAGCTCAGCGGGGCTCTCACTATCGTGACGAACGCCGTGAGCGGCGCAAGGGAACGCCTCATCAGTCGTCTCTAACCAACGTTTTAGCCGTTCTCTCTATTGGGAGGATATTCGTCCCTGACTCTTTTCCGTTTCACATTTTCGGGCCAGCCCTGCGAGGTCCTGCTCGGTCAGCGGCGAAATCTCACGCAATTTCCCGTCGGAAACATAATTCACGGATATTCCTTTGCAGGAATTGCTATTTTCCAGGTTCCGGAGACTCTTGAACAGATCGTTCAATGATCCGTGGAGAATCTCTTTGTCTGCTTGAAGAAGCCAGACAATTTCCTTGTGTTTCTGGATAGCCGTTTGAATTCTGGCGTGAACCATGTTTACCTTTTCTCTGGAGGTTGCCGCCTTAGCTTCGCTTTCGGCCGAGCATCTGGCGGCGGCGACGCGCGCTTTGGAAGAAGGAGCGGCAGCCGTTGCATCTTCGGTTGGCACGGTGGTTGGTTTGACTATATCAGGCAGTGAAAGAAACAACATTTTGAAGTCGGGCATGGCTGGCGTGACAGGGGTGGTCTCTTCTTTTTTCCTTTTCGCAGGCGGCTTGTGCCGCCATTTGAAGAATCTCATAAGGCTCTCTCAAGTCTTTCCGGATGACGCCACTAATTATAGCGCGCCTCTTCCTGTTCACTGCCGAGGAGCGCCGTCACCATCTTGAGGAACGCCTTGTTCTTGAAGGGCTTTCTGAATCCTTCCAACTTGCAGGACATTTCTCTCGGGTGTTTCGTCCCCTGTTTCCAGCTCGAGCAGGTAATGAAGATAATTGGGACTGAGGCGTATTCTTTGCGGGTTCTCACCAGTTGCAAAAGCTTGATGCCGTCAACTCTCGGCATGACGACACCCAGGACCAGCAGATCATAGTGGACCTTCTTGACTTGATCCAGTGCCTCCTCGCCATCTTCCGCCGTTTGGACCAGGAATCCCGCGAATTCGAGAATCGACTGCATGAGAGTCAGGAGATCCTTGTTATCATCGGCGATGAGTATTCTTTTTCTTTCGTCCTCAAGCAACACGGCGCCACCTCCTTTGTAAGGCCGCGACTCGAACCAGAGCATCTCGGTCCGCGGCTCCCTTTTCTTGCAATCAGGTCTTCTTGCATCGTGAAGGCGAGGACAGAACATCCCATTTGCCAACCTCGCCGGGCAAGGTTAATAAAAGATATGAATGCGGCGCTGAAAAGAAGTTTTGCTGTAACTGAGAATAGAGTGGCGCTCGCCGTTAGGCGAGAAGTGGAGCATATATTTGCCTGCTCCAGGGGGAGTACTCCAGAATGAAATGCACTCTTTCAATTTGCTGCCCTTTCCTGCGTCCTGAAGGCGGCGCCGGTACGGGATGAACTGCGGAAAGTGATGGATGGCTGAAATGGAAGGTCTCTGAGACAATTCGCTTTCCTGCTTATCAATATATCACAAAAGGAACGAAAACACAATTGAGAGAACGCGGCTTACGACGCGAGCGCAAATCCAATTGATAATCCGATGGGGTCGCATCTCTGCTTTTCGCTTAGTAGCCGATGTTAAGACATTGCTTTATAATCTGGAAGCACTTCTTCATCCGGACGCCGGGAAGGCAGGCTTTTGGCCCGGAGACGTTAGGCTCGGAACAGCACGCTTTAGACTGGAGGCATTAGGCCTTAGGAAAAGGCCATTAAGGATTGTTAATCTTTGGATTTGAAGAAGAGAGAGATTCTTCGCCTTCGCTCAGAGTGACAAAGAGACGGGCGAGGGGATGAAGAGAGACTTCACGCGAAGGGCGTGATCATGGGAAGCGCGTGACAGGCATGGTCGGGCGGTTCAATATTCTTGTTTCCGGCCGTTTCGGGGTGTCATGCCCCAAACTCTGCATCGCCGGCTGGTTTTTGCGGGCTCACTTTTATGTCGGTCAGCACATTGACGCACGCGGGCTTGCCAGAGGCGAATGCGCGCTCTATCGCCGGCCTGATGTCCGACGGACGTTCCACCAATTCGCCGTGCCCGCCGAGCGCCTCGACGACCTTGTGATACTTTCGAAGCGGCAAATCACAACCCACAATGCGGTCGGCCCCGACGACTGCTTCCGCCCCATGTCTCATCATGCCCCAGCATCCGTCATTGCCGATAACGCAGACAATCGGCAGGTTATGCCGGAGAGCGGTATCGAATTCCATCGCGTTGAATCCGAAGCTGCCGTCTCCGCAAAGCACAAGCACTTTCTTCTCCGGCCTGGCCAGTTTCGCCGCGAGCCCATAGGGAAGCCCGACACCGAGGCAGCCAAAGCTGGAGGCGCCGTTGGCAAGATGCTGGGCGGGCGTGCAGGCCGGCAGCACCATGCTTCCAAAGACGGAGATATCTCCGCCATCTATGCAGACAATGGTGTCCTCATCGATGAAGTTCGTCAACTCGCGGCACAGCCTCAGAGGGTGAATCGGAATTTTATCGGATTCCATGAACGGCCGATTTCGCTCGGCGCGCTTGGCCTTCGCCTGCCGCAGGGTTTCGACCCATACGTCATATGAGCGTTGTTCAATGCCATCTGTAAGCTGGCGAAGTACGTTCTTCGCGTCACCGATGATGCCGACGTCGATTGCGCGATTATGCCCGATGACCGAGGGCTCTATGTCCACCTGGATGACCTTGAGTTCCGGCGGGAATTTTCCGTACGCCAATGTGTTATTGAGTTGAGTGCCTATGATCAAAGCGACATCCGCTTTGAACAAACCGGCCAGCGCTGAAACGCCGAAGCACAGCGGGTGTTTGTCCGATATGGCGCCCCGGCCGTTGTTGCGCGTGAAGGCGGGGATTCCGGATTTTTCGACGAATGCCTGAAGCTCTTTGTGGGCCTGAGACCACCATACTCCACTGCCGGCCACCACGAGCGGCCTCTTCGCCTGTTGGAGCAAAGCCAGCGCTTTCTCAATTTCGGCAGGGTCGCCGGCCGGGCGCGTTTGCGTTCTGTAGCGCTCAGGCATCTCCACACCGGATTCATCCACCTGATTGTAGAAGACATCGAGCGGGATCTCCAGGTAGACCGGTCCCGGCCGGCCCGCGAGACAATGACGAAAGGCCATTGCCATATATTCCGGAATGCGCTCGGTCTGGTAAACGGTACGCGAGAGCTTGGTCAGGGGCTTGATAATGTCGATCTGATTGAGGTCCTGAAGCGCTCCTGTATCATATTCGCGAATGCCGCTGTGGCCGGCCAGGCAGATAATGGGGCTATTGGCGACGGCGGCGGCGGCCACACCTGTTATCATATTCGTGAATCCCGGTCCCGCCGTGACGACACATACGCCCGGCTTTCCCGTGACCAAAGAAAAGCCTTCCGCCATGTGGGCCGCCGCCTCTTCGTGGCGGACATCCACAATTTTTATCCCGGCATCCCGGCACGCGTCATAAAGAGCGTAAATGTGTCCTCCCACCAGACTGAATATATAATCTACACCTTCGGCTTTGAGCATCCTTGCTGCGAGAATTCCACCTGAAACCATTGCCATCGATCTTTTTCCTCCTTGACCACAAATGTCTTACAAACAGATGGAACACGAATTGCTTGAATTCGACGAATTACGTGAATAGACCATATAGGAATTATCTTTGACAGCAGTGACTGCGTAATACACATAGCCTACCAAAATTGAGGTCAATGTACAATTCCCCGGGAACATGCATTGGGGTTTTTGGTGATGGCTTCACCGGTTTGGTTGCAAATCCCTTCATGCCTCATCATTGCTTCCGGTATGATCATCTTTAGCCGGGTGGCCGGATTTCCGCCAAGGACATTCACATGACAAGTGTCCCATCGTGTTGCGTCCCGCCTCACTCCCGCCAAAGACATCGGGAATGACTCGCGGAACTGGCTTTTGGGGAATTTGTCGGTCATATTTATGTGATAAGGTGAAGTTTTTGGGTGAGCCTGTGGCATTGCAATCACTGGCCAAGAATTGAAAATTGGAGGGAAATTACAAATGAAGCATAAGATGATATGCCGAATTTTACTCGTCGTTTTTGCGATGAGTTTTGCCGTGCCGGCCTTTGCACAAGAATCCGAGAGGCTGGCGCCGCTCCTGAAGGGAATGGGACGCCACCATTATCCGATATCGACGGATTCGCCCGAGGCCCAGCGGTTCTTCGACCAGGGACTGCTCCTCTCCTACGGATTCAATCATGCCGAGGCGGAGCGGTCATTCCGGGAGGCTGCGCGGCTGGACCCGGATTGCGCCATGTGTTATTGGGGAATCGCTCTTGTCCTGGGTCCAAACATCAATGCGCCGATGGCGCCGGAGGCAGTCCCGAAGGCGAATGAAGCGATTCAGAAGGCCCTTGAGCTGGCGCCTCAGGCCGCCGAAAAGGAGAGGGCTTTGATCAACGCGCTCGCGAAGCGTTACGCCGAAACTCCACCGAAGGACAGGAGTCCGCTTGACGCGGCGTACGCGGACGCCATGCGTGAGGTTGCAAAACGGTACCCGGAGGACGTCGACATCGCGTCGCTTTTTGCCGAATCACTGTTGGACCTTCACCCGTGGAACTATTGGACCAAAGAGGGGACTCCTCACCCGTGGACGCCTGAAATCCTGACGACGCTTGAGTCGGTCCTGGATCGGGCGCCCGAGCACCAGGGGGCGCTTCATTTCTATATTCACGCCACCGAGGCCTCCTCCGAGCCGCAGAAGGGGGAGGCGGCCGCCGATCGGCTGAGCAAACTGGTTCCGGGCACCAGCCATTTGGCCCACATGCCCTCACACACATACATCCGCATCGGCCGCTACCATGATGCATCGCTCGCGAACTTGCGGGCGCTATCGATGGATCAGGTCTACATCGCCGAGTGCCACGCTCAGGGGCTCTATCCGCTGGCGTATATGCCGCACAATTCGCATTTCCTCTGGTATGCCGCTACTATGAAGGGACGCAGCGCGCTTGCGACCGAGGCGGCCCGCGAGACAGCCCGTGTGGACAAGACAATGTTTCGCCACGCCGCGATGGGCCCGCTCATGCAGCACTTCTCTCTCATGCCGCTCTACAATTCCGTCCGCTTTGGCAAGTGGGATGAAATTCTGGCGGAATCGAAACCCGCGGACGACCTCCTGTATTCCGTCGGGGTATGGCATTATGCGCGGGGGATGGCTTTCATTGCGAAGGGGCAGTCGGAAAAGGCCGCCGCTGAGTTGGAGCAACTCGATACGATAGCGGCAAATCCGGTTGTAATGAAACAAAAGGTGTGGGACGTGAATACTGTCGGCTCAATTCTTGGTATCGCATCTGAAGTCCTGACCGGTGAGCTCGCGGCCACTGCCGGGGACCACGAGAGCGCCATTCAGCACCTGCAGGCGGCCGTCCGATCGGAAGATGAGCAAACCTACATCGAGCCGCCCGATTGGTATTATCCCGTAAGACAATCGCTGGGAGCGGTCCTGCTCGAGGCGGGCCGTCCGGCTGACGCAGAGCGGGTTTACCGGGAGGACCTGCGCCGGAATCCCGAGAACGGTTGGTCCTTGTATGGTCTTGCGGAAAGCCTGCGCCGCCAGGGAAAGACTGAGGATGCCGCCCGGGTCCGGGAGCGCTTCGAGCGCGCGTGGGCGTTTGCCGACGTCGAGCCTGTAGTCGGCATTTTGCGGTGATCGCGCATGTTCGGCAGGACGGGCAAGAGAAGAGCAGAACCCGCGGGGCAGGACAGGGATCGGGCAAATAAAGAAGGGTTGGATGACGCGGTCTCGAAAAAAAAGCTACGGGCCCGTCTCGATCTCCTTCCTCTGCGCGGCGGCCATGGGATTTCTGTCCATGCAGGGGACACCGAACTGGCAGAACGCGCAGCCGACCGGGTATGAGTAGGTATCCGCATCATTGACTCTGCGATGATGCGGTTTGAGGATCGGTTGGAGGCGCTCCGTCATTTCCTTCTCGATGACGCGCCCAAAAGCCCAGCACGGGAACTTGTTATGACCCGCTTCGGTTATGGCGCCATCAGCGGGGCACCGCTTCTCGCACTCCCTGCACGTCCCCTTCGCGTAATACAGGCAGTTGGCATAGGGCTCGTCGCTTCTGCGCAGAGTAACTTGGAGCGGCATGTCAGTGATGACCGAAGCGATCCTGACGTTGCAGCCGGCCTCGGTGATTAGTCCTTCGTGCAGGCTGAATGTGCCCATTCCGGCCGCGAACGCTATATGCCGCTCTGACCAGACCGAATACACGCGCATCGGATCGCTTTTTGTGATCAACTTGAACGCGGGACTGGTGATTCCGGCCACGGCGCGATAGCCGCGGCGTTCGAAGAATTCCTTCGTCTGCTTCAGCACATCTCTCATGAATTCATTCGCATAGTTCCGGCCCACGCAGTAGATTTCGGCAGGCATGGCCTCGGCTTTTCTCCCCTCCTCCCGAATGAGCCTCACATACGGGAAAACGATCGAGAGAATGCGAAGGCGCGCGGCAAGGCCGGAATCATTCGGCAGGCCGCTCGCCGTCCACATTTCGGCGGGCGTGAGATGTTCGGGCGCGACTACTTCCTTGAATTTCTCGAAGATGAGGTCATCGCCGCGAGCGACGCCGATAAGCGGCGCATCGAATATGCGATCGCCCCCGTAAGCTACCGGCAACCGGTTCAGTTGATTGGTCAAAAACAATTTTTCCAGGAACTGACATACTTCGTGATTCATCTGAATGCTTTTCCTATCCTCATGCACCACCAAAACGAACAATGGAGATTTCCGCGCGCAGTTCACGATGCCGTTTGATTTCGCGAATTGCCGCTTTCGCAGTATATAACCGAGATTAAGATCAGTCAAGGATAGGGAATGACATAGTTGATTAGAAACTGTGGCCGGAGGCTTATGCTGGTCATACTGCACGGAAAAAGCGCGGCTGATGCATCAATCAAAGACGCGATCGAGCGCGTCCGGCAACGCGGTCATTCCCTCACGGTACAGACCACGCAGGAACCCGGAGACGCTGCTCGTTTTGCGAGTGAGGCAGTAAGGAGCGGGATCGAAATTGTGGTTGCCGGCGGAGGCGACGGCCTGCTCAGCGAGGTAATCAACGGCGTTCTCACGATGGATGAATTCCCAAAGACCGCGGTCGGCGTTCTTCCGGTGGGCACTGCCAATGATTTCGCTTCAGGGTGCGGGATACCGCCGGATCCGTTCGAGGCGTTGCTCCTCTCTGCCGAAGGAATGCCGCTGATGATCGACGTGGGGAAGGCAAGCGATCGCTTTTTCATTAATACGATAACCGCGGGATTCGGGGCCGAAGTGACTGCGCGCACGCCGTCGTCGATGAAGAAAGCCGTTGGCGGCGGCGCCTACTCGATAACGGCCTTTATCACGGCGGTCCGGCTGCAACCGTACGAGGTGACGATCAGAATGCCGGAGGGCGGGACACATGAGAGCATTTTGTTATTGACAGCGGCTAACGGCCGTCAGGCGGGGGGCGGATATGAGGTCGCCCCGAAAGCCTCTATCGATGATGGACTGCTCGATGTGATGTTTGTGCGCGAGTTTCTTTTGCGAGATCTGAAAGCGGTGGCGCAGGAATTATCACATTTGGGGGAGACTGAAGGCCGGTTCGTGTATTACAAACAACTGCCTTCCCTTGATATTGAATTCCGCGAGGAATCACCCGTAAATGTTGATGGCGAGCCGCAGACTATGAGAACGCTCACAATCACGCTCCTGCACCGCCGGCTCCCGTTTCTTTTGCCGCGGGACACTCCGCTTCACCGATCGAGGTAGAAGTGCAAAGGGCGGATATTTAATTGAGGTAACTTCTGAGAGCGTGAATCCCTCCGGAGGCGCGCAGGCGCAGGATCGCCCTCTTCTCAAGCTGTGAGACGCGCTGACGCGAGAAATTCATCTGTTTTGCGATTTCTGATTGCGTATACTGTATTCCATCTTCGAGTCCATACCGCAGCTTGAGCACTTTCTGTTCGCGCGGATCGAGATCTTTGAAAAGTTCATCAATGCGTTCGCGGATCAACTTCGTGTCTATCTTTTTTTCAATTGATGAGTCCGAGGCGTCACTTTGCATCAGACTCAGGATGGTGTTCGAGTTTTCCTGATCCAGGGGCTGATCGAGAGAAATCGAGACCTTCAGCATGTTATCCATGGACCGGATGTATTCGCCGTCCATGCCGATGACTTCGGCCACTTCACTTCTGGTTGGCTGGCGTCCCAGTTTTCTCTCGAGCTTTTGATTCACCGTTGCAACTTTCCTGAGAGTGGGAATGATATTTACGGGAATCTTCACTATGCGTCCCTGGTTTGAGATCATGCGGATGATCGAAGCCAGTATCCATCGGGAAGCGTATGTGCTGAATTTGAAGCCCAAATTGGGGTCGAACCCGTCGACTGCTCTCATAAGCCCGATGTTTCCCGCCTGAATGATGTCGAGGAGCGGGAGTCCGCAGCTTGTGAATTTCTTGGCGAGCATAACGACAAGCCTCAAGTTGGCAAGAACGAGGGTCTGCTTCAACCTCAATCTGTCGGCTTCCTGATTGTTCTTGCAAGCGGATTGGAGTTCGCAGAAGAGTTTTATTGTTTCCTGCGCCGAGAGCAATGGAATTTTTGCGATATCGCGGAAATAATATTGGACCATATCTTCATTTGCAGTCCGCCTTTCCGGGACATCCTTCTCCTGCTCCGCATCAAGATACTGGTCCTCCTCGCTTTCTTCGAGCAGCATATCGGGATCAAGAACGTCAATTTGTTCGGCAATGGATTCGGGATCGTCGACGGATTGAAATTTCTCCCCGGCCGCGGAAGACAGGTGCCCCAAATTAGGGCTATCTTCCGAAACAGATCTCTTCGGGACGGCGAACTCCTTCCATGCCGCGGTTGAACGTGAACGATGCGAGGTGCGTCTTCTCTCCTGGCAGGTTGTTTTTTGCCTCGTCTTCATTTCGGTCCCTCCACTTTCCTTGATGTCTCACTGTTCATGGATTATCGCTGATGCGCGGTTGAGAATCGCAATCGTTTGGGCTAATGGCTTGACCGTGAAATTCGGAACTTCTTGTCTTGCTCTGGAAGATCGAATCCATAGCGTCGAGCAAAATCGCCTTATCGAATGGTTTTCGCAAGATATTTGCGACGCCGCTCTTTGCAGCCTTCTCGTGCATTGTGGGGTCTCCGTGCGCGGTCATGAGGAGCGTCGGTATATTCATGCCGCTGCTCGTGAGCTGTTTCTGCAAATCGATCCCGCTCATCCCGGGCAGTTGGATATCCAGGAGGAGGCAGTCGATTCCCCTGAAATGAGGGCGTTCGAGGAAGCTTTCAGCCGACGGGAAAATTTCGGTTTCGTAGCCGACCGACTTTAATAACCGGTCCAGAGCTTTTCGCACTGATGCGTCATCATCTATGACGCATATGTTTCTTGAAATCATCATGGGCCCCTTTGTTGACCGCGCCTTGAGAAGGCAAACGCGCTATGACGCGGTGCGGTTGATAAGTTCGAATAGATGATACCCCAGAGGAAGAGGTGTGTCTATTGGACTTTGGTCTAATACGAGTTGGGCTTCTGGAGGGGGAGATGCAGTTTTTCGGCCTGATGGACGAGTTCGGCAAGCGACTGCGCCTGCATTTTCTGCATAACGCGAGCGCGGTGGACCTTCACAGTTTTTTCTGTTGTAGAAAGCTCGTATGCGATCTGTTTGTTGAGCATTCCGGTGACGACCAGCCCGAAAACTTCTCGTTCGCGGGGGGTGAGAGAATCCAACCTTTTCTGGATTTCGGCCAATTCCGCGTGCTCGCGCAGGGCGGATTTATGCTTTTCAATTGCTTTGTGGACAGCGTCGAGCAGAACTTGTTCATCAAAGGGTTTTTCGAGAAAATCGACCGCTCCGGCCTTTATCGCTTTTACGCTCATCGGGATATTGCCGTGACCGGTAATGAAAATAATCGGCATCAACATCTCTTTTGCAATAAGCCTCTCCTGAAGCTCAAGTCCGCTGAGGCCGGGCATCCGTATGTCCAGAATCAGGCAGCAGGGCCCGTCGTAAGAAGCGTTCAGCAAGAAGTCCTGTGCCGTGGAGAAAGCTTCCGTCTTCAGGCCGACCGATCGCATGAGCCGCTCGAGCCCTTTCTGCACGGAAGGATCATCGTCAACTACAAATACTTTTGGCTGCGCATTCATCTATTCCTCCACCGCCACCTGAACGGTGAAACTGAAACAGGCGCCGCGATCGGGATTATTTTCGGCCCAGATCCTGCCCCCGTGTGATTCGACGATCGACCTGCTGATGGCCAGCCCCATTCCCAGCCCATTGGCTTTTGTCGTATAGAACGGCTCGAAAAGGCGCTGGGCATTCTCGGGCAGTCCGGGGCCGGAATCTGCGACCGTGACCTTGATGTTTGCCGGATCATGCAGATCGGTTCGGACAATCACTTTTCGATTATCCGGCTCCTGGCTTGCGACGACATCCGAGGCATTCAAGATGAGATTCATGAGAACCTGCTGGAGCTGCACCCGGTCTCCGCGAACCTCCGGCAAGTCCGGAGCGATCTGCATATCAAGCGTGACGCCGCGAAGCATTGCATCATTGCGAAGAAGTTCGATAACCTCCCTCGCTATCAAATTGAACTGTATCGACTCGAGTTTTCGCTCATCCTTTTTCAGCAGTGTGCGGAGTTTGTGAATGATTTCTCCCGCGCGTTTGTCATCCGTAATGATGTCGTTCAAAATCTCGCGAAGTTCCTTGATATCCGGCGTTTCCTCCGCAAGAAACCGTTGCGCAGCCTGCGCATTCATCAGGATCGCCGTTAGCGGCTGATTCAGTTCATGGGCCAGAGAGGCCGATAATTCACCCAGAGTGACCACCCGCGCGACGTGCGAGAGTTCAGCTCTGAGTCCACGCGCGTGTTCTTCATTTTGTTCGCGGATAAGCGCGGTCGCGAAGATTTCGCCCACAAGCTTCAGCCGCTGTATCAGATCGGCTGGCCACTCTCGATATTTCAAGTAACAGACGAACAAGACGGCCCCCAGAATCGAGCCGCCGACCTGCAGCGGAATACAAATGATGGATTTGAATCCTCTTGTTTCGCAGAAGCGCCTTTCAGCCTTCGCCTGTTCCGGCAGATCGTCGGGCAAGCGTCCATAAGCCTGAAGAAGTCCCCGGCGCAGTTGGTCGCTCAACCAGGGCAGGCGATCGCTCACCACGAATCCGTTCAATGACGAGACGCCCGCAACCCCCCAGAAATGGGTGACAATGATCTTTCCCTCCACGTATTGCAGCACGGCGCCGAGGTCCAGGTCCATCAGCCTGACGATTCCCTGAAGTCCGTGTTCGAGTTCCTCGGTAACCTTTTCCACCGGTAAATTGATGAAGCCGGCGGAAAACTCCGACAGAAAATGCTCGAACCGCAGCCTTTCCTGGAGGGCCTGTTCGGCATGCTTCGCCTGGGTCACATCCTGAACAGTCCCAATCATCCGGTTGGGTTCGCCCTGCTGATTAAAGAAAACTTCGGCCTGCTCATGAACGATGCGGATGCTCCCATCGGGGCGGATAATGCGGTGATCTATGCTGTAAGGCTGCTGCCGGCGCAGGGCTTCATCGACGCACCGATTCACAAAATCCCGGTCTTGCGGGTGCACACGATCCAGGAACGCCTCGTAGGTGGCTCCGAATTGCTGCGGGGTCAATCCGAAAATCCTGTAGATCTCGTCGGACCACAGTAGCTCGTTATGCTCGATATCCCAGTCCCAATTTCCGAGGTGGGCGATGCGCTGGGCCTCCGCGAGGCTGCGCAGGGTTTTTTCCAGGACTTTCTGGTGGTGCTTCCGCTCGGTGATATCTTGAACAAGCACAAAGAATCCGCGCACCTTGCCATCCATCAGGTCTGGGACGTAGTTGCAGTATACTTCTCGGCGATCGCCCTTCTCATACATTATCGAAGTTTCGAAATCCACCTGCCGGCCCGACAGAACTGCATTAATATGTGGAAGTACGGCCTCGTAGCCGGCTTCCCCGATTACTTCCTTCACATGTTTTCCATATACTTCCGAGCGCGAGTATCCGAACCACGTTTCGTAGCACTTGTTGTTGAATCGATATCGCAGGTTCGAATCCACATAGGAGACGAGTACCGGCAATGAATCCGCTAAAAGTCGAAATTGTTCGATGATCCGGAATCGT
The DNA here is from genome assembly GCA_003598085.1 of Candidatus Abyssobacteria bacterium SURF_5. Classification (NCBI taxonomy): domain Bacteria; kingdom Pseudomonadati; phylum Candidatus Hydrogenedentota; class Candidatus Abyssobacteria; species Candidatus Abyssobacteria bacterium SURF_5. The sequence continues at coordinate 27,849 of QZKU01000098.1, read as the reverse complement.
GCCGCTTGCGCTGTATCATCAGCGCTTTGATCGGCAAGTTGACGCTTTAAGTCGGCGACCTGCCTCCCAAGGGATTCCACATCCGCGAGAAGCTCGTTTTTTGTCTTTCCTGAGCTAGCCATCTGAGGAGGAGAAGCCTCTCTTTTGACACAATTTTCGAATAATCGCAACCGCGGGCGCAACGAACTGGGTCCCTGCGTCGAGTATCCAACCGCAGGAAAGGAATTTGTTTTTGAACGCGGATATTTTTTGCGCCGCCCCCGCGCTCGCCTGCACGAGTTATATTAGATCTGAAAGGTAATCATATTATCATAAATTGCACAAGATTCTCCACTGTCCGCCGGGTCGGTGATTGACTTCATCCAGCGCGAACGATATGATGAGTGGCAAAATATTGGAAGCGAATATCGTCTCTAGCCTGTACGGGAGGAAGGGATTGATGAACGCGATATTGATCATCCTCGACACGTTGCGCCAGGATCACGTCGGGTGTTACGGAAACAACTGGATCAAGACCCCGCATCTCGATGCGCTCGCGCGGGAGAGCGTGCGTTTCACAAATATGTATCCCGAGTCGCTGCCGACACTTCCGTGTCGGCGCAGCATCTATACCGGCCGCCGCGTGTTCCCATTCGTGAACCATTCGCCGCAGAAGGGTGATTTCGTCGGTCTCTCCCCCGGCTGGGGTCCAATCGAGGAAGACAGAGAGACGCTGGCTGAAACCCTCCAGATGTACCGGTACCGGACGTGCTTGATCAGCGACGTCTATCATCAGTTCAAGCCCTCAAAAAATTTCCACCGTGGCTTCGACCAGTGGACGTGGATTCGGGGCCAGGAATCTGATTCATACCTGTCCGGCCCCCTGCCGTCCAAAGACCTGATCTTGCACCACACACCCGAGAACATTCTGTACGCATGGCAGCTCGAGATGGCGCTGGAGAAATACCTGACGAACATTCAGTATCGCAAGCGTGAAGAAGATTACTTTGCGCCGCAGGTATTTGGGGCGGCGATGGATTGGTTGGACGCAAATCGCGACGCAAAAAATTTCTTTCTCACTATCGAGAGTTTCGACCCCCACGAACCGTGGGACCCGCCGCTTCACTACCGGCGGTTGTATGATGATGAAGAGGTTCCCGGGCTGCGCGAGGTGATCTTTTCATTGTACGGATCGGTCAATCAGTTGACAGCACGCGAATTGAAGCGGATGCGCGCCAATTATGCCGGCGAAGTCACCATGGTCGATCTGTGGCTGGGAAAGTTCATCGCCAAGGTAAGAGAACTGCGATTGCTGGAGAAAACGCTGATCGTGGTGGTAAGCGATCACGGCCACTGTCTGGGTGAACACGGAATTGTCTCGAAACAGGGATATCCGATGAGCCGCGAAGTCGCCGATCTGGTGATGATGATCCGGTACCCGGATGGGACCGCCGGCGGAAGAGTCTGCAATGCTTTGTGTTATCAGCATGATATACCTGCCACAATTTTAAAGGCTCTCGATCTCTCGCCGCCCGACGAGATGGAGGGAAAAGACCTGCGACCGGCAATTGTGGAAGGAAAGCAGTTATACGATCACGCCACGACCGGCTGGGGGCCGTTCGTCATGGTCCGCGATCACGATTACTGGTATAACGCCTACCTCTGGGGGGAGCGCCCCATGCTGTTCGACCTGCGTGCGGACCCCCACCTTGCGAACAACCTTGCGGACCGAAAGAAGGATGTGGTAAAACGAATGTCCGAGCGCGCACTCGAGGATGCCGGCGGCATGATTCCCGAGCATCTGCGCGTCGCCGCGGATATGAACATACCCGGATGCACGCCGCTCGAAGCCCAGTTGGAATAATTGTGGATCAACGTTTTGATCGGAAAGATGTTAGTCGCATAATCAGCATGAAAATCAGCCGCAAAAAGTTCGAAGAGATCGTGGCCGAAGCCCTCGATGAGCTGCCCGGCGAGATAGCCGAGGCGATGACCAATGTCTTTGTGGTCGTGGAGGAATGGCCTTCGCGCGACCTGCTCGATGAGATGGGACTGCAAAATCGATATGAGCTCCTGGGGGTTTATGAGGGCATCCCCCTTTTACAAAGGACCACCTCTTACAGCGCGCTTCCCGACCGGATAGTGCTCTTTCAGGCTCCCATTCAATCAAGTTGCTCATCTGATCGCGAGCTGCGCGAAGAGATAAAGAAAGTAGTCGTGCACGAAGTGGCGCATCATTTCGGCATATCCGACCGAAGGCTTCGCCAATTAGGCTATTAGCCCGGTGTTGGCGCACTCGGCGAAGTATGATAAGATTGAAAAGTTCATTTCGGTACGGGTTTGGGGGTAACTCATGAAACAGATTCAGTTGGGGAAAACCGGCCTCAGGGTCTCCGCGCTGGGCTTTGGCGGCATCCCGATCATCAGGCTCGACATGGTTGAAGCCGTCGAGGTAGTGCGTCATTGTTATAAGAGCGGGATAACGTTTTTCGATACCGCGAATGTTTATGGCGACAGCGAGAAGAAAATTGGAGAGGCGCTCGAGGGTGTTCGAGAGAACGTGGTATTGGCCACAAAAACGCTCGCGCGCGACGCCGAGACCGCTGCGGAACACATCTCATACAGCCTGGAAAACCTGCGGACGGATTGTATTGATCTGTACCAACTTCATAATATTGCAAATGATGAAACACTTGAGAACGTGATGGCGCCGGGCGGCGCGTATGAGGCGCTGACCGGGGCGCGCGCCGACGGAAAGATCCGCCACATCGGCCTCAGCTCGCACAATATCTCGACCGCAATCAAAGCCTGCCGCAGCGGCCACTTCGACACGCTGCAGTTCCCGTTCAATTTCATCGAACGCGACCCAGCAGACGAGCTGTTCAAGGTGGCCGCCGGAATGCAAATGGGGATCATCGGCATGAAACCGCTCGGCGGCGGCCTGCTCGAGCGGGCGGATTTATGTTTCAAATTCCTGCAGCAATATCCGAATGTGGTGCCCATCCCCGGCATCCAGGCGAAAGCGGAACTTGACGAGATCATTGAGCTTTATCGAAACCCGAAACCCCTAAACGAAGAGGACAACAAGCAGATCGAGCGAATCCGGGCCGAAGTGGGGATCAAGTTCTGCCACCGCTGTGAATACTGCATGCCCTGCGAGAAGGGGGTTCTGATTCCGAGCGTATTCAGTTTCAAGTCCATGTATCGGCGACTGGCGCCGGGCGCCGCCATCGCCATGGCGCAGGCTGCAATGGAAAGCGTCGAGAATTGTGTCGAATGCGGGGAATGCGTGGAGAAATGTCCTTACGACTTGCCGATCCCCGACCTGCTCAAGGAGAATCTGGCGCTCTATCATGAGTATGTGAAGCGGCAGGAATGAGGAATGAAGCGTAATGAAACTGGGGGAAAGCGTATGAAGTATCTGGTTGCCGGAGGCTCAGGATATATCGGATCTGCTGTTGTCCGCGAACTGCTGTCGGGAAACAAAAACAAGGTGAAGGTGCTCGTAAGGCCGACAGATGATTTGCGCAATCTCGATGGGCTCGACGTAGAACTCGTCCATGGTGATATCACTGATTATCACTCGGTGCTTGCGGCCCTTGACGGCTGCGATCGCGCGTTCCACCTTGCAGCCATTTACGCCATCTGGCTACCGGACCCCCGGCTGATGTATTGGGTAAACGTGCAGGGGACCCGGACCGTTCTCGAAGCGTGCCGGCAAAAGAAGATCAAGAAGGTAGTCTACACCAGCTCGGTGGCCGCTCTCGGAGCACATGGAAAAGACCGCCCAGCCACTGAATCGGTCCAGTTCAACCTCTGGCACACGAAGGATCATTACTACATTTCCAAATATCGGGCCGAGCAGGTGGCGCTTGATTTCTTCCGCCGCGGTCTGCCGGTCGTGATCGTGAATCCGACGAATCCGTGCGGCCCGCGCGACATAGCTCCAACGCCGAACGGACAGCTCATCATTAATATTATCAAGGGAAAACTGCCGGGATATGTCGACGGAGGCATTAATGTTTCCGATATCGATGACACTGCAAAGGGACACGTGCTGGCGATGGAGAAAGGAAAGCCGGGCGAAAAGTATGTCCTTGGCAATACCAATGTTTCGGTAAAAGAATACTTCGATTTGATCGCTCAAATAGGCGGCGGAAAATCGCCTTCCATCAGGATTCCCCGCTCGGTTGCGGTAAGCTCCGGTTATCTGTATGAACTCCTGTCCGCTGTCACGAAGAAACCGCCGGTGACGACTTCCGCATGGGTCCGCGTCGGCAGTGAATATTCCTTCTGGGACAGTTCAAAGGCTGTGCGCGAGCTCGGCATGCCGCAGACCCCGATTCGCGATAGCATCGGCCGCGCCATCGCGTGGTTCAGGGCAAATGGGAAATTGTAGCAGTACGCGGGGACGATCTCTCAGCCGGGTGCGGCCGCGCATTTCATGAATCCACAAAAAATTTCGCTCTCCACGATGTTCATACTCGGCGCCGGATGGTTCGGCTCAAATTTCTTTTGGGCCTTCTACGGCGGCCCCATGCCGCTTTTTCTGAAGAATTTTTCCGAATCGAAATTTTCCATTTCACTGGTGCTCGGTTTTGCCGGCCTGGCAAGCTGCATTATGCCGCCCATAGTCGGCCACGTAAGCGATCGCACCTGGACCCGGTTTGGCCGCCGAAAGCCTTTCGTGGTGTTTGGTGTCTCCGGCGTTTTGCTTTGCCTGTTTGTCATCCCTCATCTGCAAACATTTGCATCAGTGGCTGTTCTGTCCGCTATCCTGTATCTCGTAATAGCCTGTGCCGAGACGCCGCTGTTTTCCCTCCTGCCAGATATCACGCCGGTAGAGCAGCGGAGCACAACGAGCGGGATCGTGCATCTATTGGGGAGCGTGGGGTTGATCATTTTTTTTGCGATCAGTTCGCGTCTATGGGATGTTCATCCAGTTGCAGTTTTTCGCATGGTTGGAATCGTCACCTTTACCGCCATGCTTACGGTGGTTCTGTTGATAAAGGAGCCGGCTACTATAGAGTCGACCCAGAAGCAGACTTCCGGCATAAGTTCATATCTTTCGGGTATAATTCAGGAGACTGAGGCAATGAAGTATTACAGCGCGCAGTTCTTCTGGTGGCTCGGCTTTTATATGGTTTCGACTTTTATTACCTTGTTTGCGGTGGAAGAACTGGGCGTAACTGAAGGCGATTCGATGTTTCTCCCCATGGCGCTTACCGTTGTGACGACCCTTTCCATGTATCCGCTGGGAGTCCTTGGCGACCATGTTGGACGAAAAAAACTATTGACTGCAATGATTGCTCTTTGGGGCGTTCTCGGATTGTTTATCGGATTTTCGAGAACATTGCCTCAGGCAGTTATCCTGGTCGGCTTGACGGGCTTGCCCTTTGCCACCGTTCTCGGGGTCGGCTACGCCTATATGCTCGATTTGATTCCCCCTGAAAGAACAGCGGAATTTGTCGGCTTCAGCATTTTCAGTATTTCGCTGCCGATGGTTTTGGGGGCGATTCTGGCGGGAACATTTATTGACATCTTCGGCTTTCGCCTGCTTTTCCCCATTGGGTCGCTGGCCATGTTCGTTGGCCTGATCATCCTGCAGTTCACCTCGCCGCGCGCCGCCTTGCTTACTCCTCAAGAGCGGCCGGATTGATGCACGATTCGGATTGTCGGGAGGACTCGAAAGAGTCGAAGAGGAGGGATGGGCTGAGTCTCGCTTTGAGCAGGTGGTCTCGCAGGCGCCATGACGGGATACGGTGCAGGATGATTTTCTTCAAGAGATCAGTCATTTCAGGATGCCCGAACACGGTCGCCCCAATCAGTTTGTCGCCGGAATAAAACAATCTGATCCCGCGCCGGTTCTTGACGCTGCTGACAACGCGCACTCCGCGTACACGATCTGCCGAATGATTTTGGCCGAGACTGACCAGGTTCAGGCCGAACAGTTGAAGCGTGTTGTGCCAGACGGCGCCCTCATAGGCAACGCGCCTTCCGGCCATGTTCGCCCCGGCGATGCCGCCTTGCTGCAGCGCATTCATCCACAACGGCATGAATTCTGTTTTTCCTGTAGCGGCATTGAACGTTTCAATTGCATCGCCGGCTCCGTAGATATTCTCGGCGCTCGTGCGCAGAAATCGGTCCACTTTGATTCCTTTTCCTGTTCTCAGCCCGGCCACCTTCGCGATTTCTTTATTCGACGCCATCCCCGGACAGAAGATCGCCATTTCGCAGGCCAGCGAATATCCGGAATAGGTGACCAGATGAGTTATGCGCCGGCTCCTGGCAGAGATGATGAACTCCCTGAAACGTTCCGCCAGAACAAGCTTGAGCCCGTTCTCGCGGCACACCCTCGCCACCGGAGTCTGAGATTCAGCGTCCAGAACGCGCGAAAGGATTCGCGATTCCTTCTCTACGATAGAGACATCGATTCCCCTGCGGTCGAGTGCGGAGGCAATTTTCAGGCCGACCAGACCCGCCCCGATAACCGCCGCCGTCTTCACCTTTTTCTTGCGAATGAATTCATCTATTAACAAGGCGTCCGTCAGATTTCTCAGGATGAAGACGCCTCTCGCGTTCAAGAGGGGGGAGCGAGGCAGAACCGTCCGCGCGCCTGTGGCGAGCAGCAACCTGTCGAAATTGTAGCGCCTCCGGCCGGTGGAAAGGGTGGAACTCCTGCAATCCACATCCTCGACCGCTTCGCCGAGGTGAAGCTCAAGCTGGTTCCTATGATAAAAATCATCCCTCCTCAACCGCAGCGACTCGGCGTCTCTCTCGAGCGCCAGCAGTTCGGGGAGAAGATACCGTGCATAGGGGGGAGAGTTCTCGGCGGAAAAGAGCAGTATCTTTCCTTCAGGGTCAAGCTTCCTGATTGTCTCGGCCGCCGTAAGACCGGCTATGCCCGTACCGATGATGAGATAGCGCAATGGCGTCCCCTGTCAAATTGCAGGTGCACGAAAAGAATTATCCATTCGCCAAGGTAAAACAATTATATCACAAAAGTAAGGAGGCGATAGTAGGAAGGGAAGAAAATCTTATTCAAAAAAATGAAACGCCGCCGATCTCATTTCCACTACTGTTGAAGCCCTGTCGCTGATACGCAAGGCAACCCGTTGAATCTCTGCTTTCAATGAAGAGACATTCACATAGAGGGGGACTGTATAGGTATGCGGCATCCCATCGTTTTTTACATCGAACACAACCGATTTTCTGCCGTCGTACCGCAGATCCTCTTCCGTCACCCAGAATACCTGCCCCCTCAGAGGAAGGCCGTCTGCATGTCTCGCGGAAAACTGCACCTGAACGTACTTCAACGATCGGCCGCCTATGAATGGACTTTTAAAGAATGAGTCTTTCCCGGTTGTCACAAACATCGAGCTACCTGCTCCGGTCGGTGACAGCGGGTGAATATCCTGCGCAGCTTCCCACCGCGAGGAATCCGAGTACTTCGAAAAGTCCCACATGATCGGGGTTTTTTCAAGTCGCGGCTCCTTCAGCGTCTTGCCAGCTTGAACGAATCTTTTTTTCAAGTGATCCCACTCGAAGACGTAATAAGAAGCGCCGTTGGCTTCAATCATCAGCTCATCCGCATGCTCTACGAGCGGGGGCACTTCCGGAGTGATACGGCTTTCGAGATAAAATTCATTTTTGCCGGAGCGGCTGGCCATCGCGCACGCCTGGGGCAGGCCGGTGAAGAAAACGTCGATCCCAGTTACGAGTTCCGGCACGTTTTTGAAATATACCCTGGCCGGCTCCTCGAGGACGGGGTCTACATCCTCCCGAAAACTTGCCTGCACATCTCTCGCTGTTGCCCACGCGGGCTTCCAGAAGACGCCGCTCTGGTGGATCGTGTTGAGGGAGTACAGCCCGATCATGAGACCCGGCAAGACGCACCGAAGCATCTTGCTTCTTCCCGGGCGCCCCGCCACCATCTCTGCGATCAGCAGGCAAAAACCGATCGAGGGCAGGTAATTGAAGCGCTGCCAGTAAAGGTGGCGATCGAGGAATCCCAGTGTGGGGACGGCCGTAAGAAAGAACCAGGCGGCGGCGAAGAGCATGGTATTCCTGGATTCGCGCCGGTTCTTATACGCCAGAAAGGATAGTATGCCGAACGCGATCACGACCACCGGCAGTATTCGCTCAATAAAGGGTGTTCGCTGGTGTGGAAGCGTCATATTCTCGAGCAATGTCCAGACATTCAACAGTCTCCTTGGGTCGAGAAAAGAAAGAAGGCCATTCCCGGCGGTGTGGTAATCCCACAGGAAGATCCTTCTGGCCACCAGGTATCCGGCAAAAAGCGCCACGAAAGGAAGAACCAACTTCACTGTCGGCTTGAGTGGCAGATCCCCATCCTTGCTCGGGCGCGTCCACAACAGAACCGCGGCCAGGAGGAGCGGCAATATGATAGCCGTTTCCTTCGAGAGAATCGCGAGAACTCCCGAAAAAAGGGAGAGAAGGTAGAAAGATGATTTCTTGCTGCTCAAGAACCTGAGAAACAGCAACAGAGAAGAAAGGAGAAAGAAAGCGCAGGCGACATCAAAGAATCCCGAGATCCACTGCACCGCTTCCAGGTGCCCCGTAAAAACCGCGAATATGCATGCGGTGATCATCGCCACATTTTCCTCGAACAGCTTCCGAAGCAAGAGATACAGAAGAACAGAAGCAGCGGAATGCAAAAAGAGAATGCTCAAATGGTAGTAAGCGGATTCCAGCGCGAACAGCTTGTACAGCGCGAGCCAGAGCACGAGTGGAACGGGCCGGAAACCACTCGCGAGAAGCAACGTATTGTGGTAAATGTGAAAGATTCCGAACGATGCAAGATTTTTCGCAGACACCGTGAAGCTGCCTGCCTTCTCAAGGAAAATAAAGTCGTCCCCGAGAAACTGTCCGGAACCGATCTTATTCCAAAAAATAAGAAACGAGAGAAGGATGATCAGCAGGATAGAGGCTGTTGTTTTAAATTGTGTAGCCCGCGATACTTCTTGATTTTCGACCTGAATGAGACCTGTCGGAGGTAGCGCATCATATTTTGTGATTTCCAGATCCATCAGCGAAATTATAGCACATCCCTTCGCAGCAAATCATGAGAGAGATGAGAAGACACAGAGGAGACGGAAAGGAGGTGCGCCGCCCAAAATTCTCCGAAACCCTTTATCTCACGGTGGCCAGGGCGGTAAAAGCAGCGATATAGATAAAAGCTGCCATAACAATGACGGCGTTAAAGCCCAAGCTCATGGACAGGATTACTGTCAGGATGGAGCCAACGACGGTACAGCAGCCATTTACCGCCCACGCCCATGGGATGATCGATGGGTTCTTGAGGTTCACAAGTCGGATCCCATAAGCGAACGGGACCCCCAGCAGCAGGCAAATCGGCGCCAGGACACCGGCCGTAATAACAATCCGCGCCGGAAGAGAAAGGTGAATCAATGAAGAAACCAGTTGTGGAGACAGGACGACGAAAAGAACGAGAAGCGCCACAAGTCCCGCAGGGACCAGCCACACTTTTTTATCCGGCGGCTGAAAGAGTTTGGCTGAAAGAAGGCTTCCGAGTCCGGTAAAGATCAGCATGGAGAAAAGGGTCACCGTAATCGAGTAAATCGGGTGGCCCAGGAAGAGCGCCAGTTTCTGCATTGCTACAATCTCGACGGCAATAAATCCCAAACCCAGCCCCGCAAAAAAGATGAGGAACTGTTTCATCCACGTGCGCTCGATGCCTTTCCGCGCAAACACCAACAGCGGCGCCAGAATGAACAGCGCGCTCAGCAATGAGCTCAGCAGGAGCTGCAAAAGAATGAAGTTCGGGTTTACCCAGAAGAGCGTGTCGGGTCTCCACTGGTAATCATCAAACCTGAATGGATTCGGCCATCTCGAAAAGAAGAAGAAATAAGGGCTATCGTCGGTCGTCGGGGAAATGTTTGGCTTGCAGTTCGCAATGAAGCCCTCTTTATCGGGCGTTCGGATAAATGTCTCCGCCATCGTACCCAGTACGCGCCGGGGCAGATAAACCGGCTCAAATCCGTTTTCCTCAGCGAATGCAGCCAGCCGCCCGACCTCTTCGTCTGAAAAAGTGCCTTTCTTCAAGAGCGTGCACATCAGGTGGTTGTTTTTTATGCAAGCGATCGATTGATCAAGGCCGATGACGCCCGTTCTCTCGAACGAGGCGTTAATGTTGGAAATCAGGCGCAGCGATTCCGAAGGCCCTGCAAACCGGATGATCTGCAGAATGCCGTTCTCCGCGAGGTGCGCATACATGTTCTCGATAGCCTGGCGCGTGTAGAGGTAGTCCTCCGCCATCACATACGAACCGGAAGTCAATGCGGTCCACGTGTCAATCCCGCTCAGTTGGATAACGTCGTACTCGTTCGGCTCTCGCATCAAGGCGCTGCGGCCCTCGGAACAGACGAGGGTAATATTCGGATCCTGGGTCAGGACGCGCGTATACTCCGGCAGAATTTTCTGATGGATCTCGAGCGTCGGTTTGTTCAGCTCGATCCCCTTTATGTAGCTCGCATCATGGATCTTTGCAGCCCAAACGTCGTTTCCCCCGCCCACGCCGATAATGAAAACTCGCGGGCGCTCCTTCACCTGGAAGACGGTCGAATACATCGAACGCCGGATAATCTCAAGGGCCTCAGGATTATCCGAAAAATTCATGATAAAGGTGGCCGCGCTCCCATCCTGTGTGATGATCTTGGTGTCAGGTGGATTGGGAAGACGGCCCCTGCCGTCCTTTCCGCACCAGAACGGAAGCGGATTGTAGTTTACCGGCAGCAGATCGATCCTGCTGTTGCTGCCCCATTTCGTGTAATCAGGATAACGGGGCACCTCCATGCGCATTTTATCGGTAAAATCCAATATGTCCTTCCCGGGAACCGGAAATTGCTTGTCGAGTCTGGGCAGCAGGGCGGCACCCAGCGCCAACAGTAAGATACCCGCCCCGATTGCCGCCCTTTTTCCCCGAGCGGGGAAGGCGACTATTGCGCTGATTACCACAAGCAAACAAAGGAAAACGAAACTGCCGCCGGCGCCGAATCTCGACAGGAGGAACGGGAGAATCAGGCAACCCAGCCCCGCTCCCGCCAGATCGGCGAAATAGATCGCATTCACCCGTTCAGCATTGAAGGTGATAATCATGCCGATGATCGTGCCGGCGAAGAAGAATGGCGGAATAGCAGCCAGATTAAAGATCGAGAACCTGAGCAGGTCGGAGAAATCCGACAGGTTAAGCTGGTTCGGGATGTGAAATCTCAAGAGGAAAACGTACGTGGATATGAGCGAAATGATATAGAGAATTGAGAACAAGCTGATCCAAAAACGCTGGCGCTCCCTCCAAGCGTCCTGATAATATGCTATTAATGTCCCGCTGGCGCCGATCCCGAGGAGGCAGTTGCTGATGATGAGGAATCCGAAATGGAAAAACAGACGGAGCGCCGAAATTCGCATCAAGAGAAGCTCATACATGAGCATCGAACATGATATGAATCCGATTACGATGAACGCGAATAGATAATCCCCTTTTCGTGATGACACTCTCGAACAGCCCTCCTCAAAAAACAAAAAAAGAAACTCCTAAAGTTTTTAAAGTATACCTTAATCAAAAAATGCCTGTCAAGATGGCTGCTTTGTGGGATTTTCCGGTTCTCATTGAATGTTGTTGCAGGACATGAATCCGATAAGATATACTCTCCTTACCCTGTTGCACAGTAAACAGTGATTGATAAATCATTACAACTCCCTCGGGAGGAATCCATGCGAAAATGGCAGATTGCTCTTATTGGAATATTTGTTCTTGCTCTGATCGCCGGCTTCATCTACCGCGAGTCTCTGATCCTCCGGATCACCGGAATGCGCCCATTCGTAAAGGATCGATTCGGCGGTTGGCTCTCGGCCGGAGCCGATGAGCGGGAACTGGATACTGCGTTGCGGCGGATTCACGATCCGAGAGGATCGGGACCAGGCTCATGGGTATACGAATTGAGTCGGCCCGCCAACAGCCATGAGTTGACTGCGCGAGTGGCCGAGATGAATAACAACCTGGCCGCTGCCGCATCCGAATATCAGAAGGCGGCTGTCTATTATTTCATCGCCCGGTTCCCTTTCGTCTCATCTCCCGCCAAAGCGGAAGCCTATCGAAAGCATATCGACTGTTACCTGCAGGCGGCGCAATCATTTGATCCGCCCCTCGAGATCGTGAGAATTCCGTTCGAAAACAAAGAGATAATCGGATATCTGCGGGTTCCGGAAATTGACATGCCGCCGCTGGTGGTTCTGACCGGTGGGGTCGACACCTGGAAAAGCGACATGGAGCCTCAGATAAATGCAATGCTTTCGGAAGGACTGGCGGTATTTGCCTTCGATATGCCGGGGACGGGCGAGAGTCAATGGCCGCTTGAACCGACTTCGGATAGAGTGTACAGCCGGGTCATCGAGTATTTCAAGGATCACCCGGCCGTTGACGGTGAACAGATCGGGGTTTATCTGCAAAGCTTCGCCGGATTGTTTGCGGTAAAACTCGCGCTCGTTGATCCCAATGTGAAAGCAGCCGTCAATATCGGGGGCCCCATTCACCTTGCGTTCACACGCGAACACATCCGGAAAGTGCCTGATGTGATGATCGCAACCATAGCGCACGCGATGCGGACAGAGCTCGAGAATAACCTGGACAGGCAGGTGGAGGTCTCTGAACCGATGTCGCTGAAACAGCAGGGTCTCCTGAAGACGCCTGAACGGCAGGCGGCGCTTTTGAGCATCAATGGCGATCTGGATCCGCTCGTCCCGATCGAAGACCTGTACATCATCTCCCGCGCCGGCATTCAGCAGGAGGAATGGGTGTACAAAGGCGACGGCCATTGCGCCCATGACAGCATGGTTGAATACGTGCCCAAGGCGGCGGCATGGCTGAAAACGCGCCTCACCCAACAGGAGGATTCAGTATCCGCGGACTGGGCCGTCGGTCATATTGAAAATCAGCCATAATGGGGGGTTTTTCCACTGACTCGAAGGAAAAATGATTTTGATTTCAGCCCTGCAATATGATATTATACGTGTCACCCCATTCGGTTTGGAAGAAGATATCTCTTGGTGTTTGATGCGTTCAGATCGAGCTGCTGTCAAGTATGAGGTAACATAAAATCAAGGAGTCCGGCTTATGCGTACGAAAGAACAGTACATTGCGGGTCTAAAGAAAATGCGCCGAAACATTTATGTGAACGGCCAGAGGATCGACCGCGACGACGAGTTGCAGATGGATTGCCTCAACACCATTGGGGTTACATTCGATTATGCCAATAATCCGGAATATGAAGACCTGTGCACAGCCACCTCGCATCTCACCGGCAAGAAGATCAACCGGTTCTGCCATGTTCATCATAGCAAGGAAGACCTGCACAAAAAGCAGGATATGACCCGCATGCTCTGCAGGGTGGTCGGCGGGTGTATTCAGCGCTGCATGGGCATTGACGGCTCCAATGCCATTTACAATGTCTCGTACGAGGCTGATAAGGGGAACAACGGCGCCACCGAATATCATGAGAATTTCAAGAAATGGCTCAAGCGCTTTCAGGAAGAAGACTTGGTCGGTTGCTGCGCGCAGACGGACGTGAAGGGACACCGGATGAAACGGCCCAGTGAGCAGGAAGACCCGGATCTGTACCTGCGGGTGGTCGAGAAGAAGAAGGACGGCGTTGTGGTCCGCGGCTGCAAAGTCCATAATTCAGAGGCTTCCGTGGCCGATGAAATTTTGGTGGTTCCCACCCGCGCCCTCAAACCCGAAGAAAAAGATTGGGCGATCGCATTCGCGCTGCCCGGCGATTGGGAAGGCATCAAGCAGGTGGTAAGCATCCACAACCTTCGCAAACGGGAGCATTTCCCTCGTGGATTCACCCCCGGCGCAACCGATTCCTACACCATATTCGATAACGTATTCGTTCCGTGGGACCGCGTGTTCCTGTGCGGCGAAACGATTCACGGCGGCGCCTGCGCTCTGCTGTTCGCGCTGTTCCATCGCCACAGCTACTCCGGCTGCAAGCCGGCCATCGGCGACCTGCTGCTCGGAACGGCCGCGCTGATTGCGGAATACAACGGCATCCACAAAGCCTCGCACGTGCGCGCGAAACTTGCCGAATTCATCATGGTAACCGAACTCGGGTACGCGGCCGGCTTCACGGCGTCTGAGCTTGGCGGAAAGGAATTGTTCGTTCCCACCATGGGCAAGATGCCGTACGGCCCCGGCAGCTACATTCCGGATAGCATCTACGCCAACGTTGGACGCTGCCTCACCGGTGAGGCCGTTTTCCACGAGAGCGAGATGCTGTGCGATCTCGCAGGCGGTATCCCGGCCACGTTCCCGTACGAAGGCGATTTTGTCAATCCGGAAACCAAGGATCTGCTGAACAAGTACATCATGAGGAATCCGGACATTTCCGCCGAAAACGCGGCGCAATTGTGGCGCTATGTCGGCGACCTGCTCGTATCGGCCAGCGCCGGCGTCCACGCGTTCGGCAGTTATCACGGCGGCGGCTCTCCCATCATGGAGCAGATTGCCATTACCTCGCAATACGACATCAATACGCGCAAGGAGATGGTCAAACGCCTCGCGGGAATCAAGGACTAAAGATACATCTGCTAATATGTAGCGGCACGGCATGCCATGCCCTTTGGCCAAAGATGAGGAAATCTGATGAGCTATACGCAGATCCTGTTTGAGACCGGCGGACGGGTGGCGACTATTACCTTTAACCGCCCGGAGCGGCTCAATGCATTCACCTACACGCTTGCCGGTGAAATGGTGGACGCTCTCAAGAAAGTTGACGCGAACGACGACCTGCGGGTAACCGTCGTCACCGGTGCGGGAAGAGGTTTCTGCGCGGGAATGGATTTGGCCGCAGGCGGGACTACATTCAATCCCGGGGCTCAACAGAAAAGCGGGCGCGAAAGGATGGACCTGTCCGTGAGCGACCTTCTGCCTTCGCTCCTCAACTTGAAGAAGCCGATCATCGTCGCGGTGAATGGCCCGGCAGTAGGCGTGGGCCTGACGATGATACTCCCGATGGATATCCGGATCGCGGCTGAAAGCGCTCGCTTCGGCATGGTGTTCGTCCGTCGCGGAGTCGTCCCGGAACTTGCAAGCCCCTGGTTCCTTCCACGGATAATCGGCGTAAGCAAAGCGGCTGAATTGATGTACACCGGCCGAATCATAGGCGCAAAAGAAGCGCTGGAATGCGGGCTGGTCAGCAAAGTCGTGCCGGATGCGGAATTAATGAATGCCGCGCAGTCGATGGCGAACGAGATCGCCGCCAATACTGCTCCGGTCAGCGTCGCTCTTACGAGACACATGCTCTGGAAGTTCCTTGCGGAAAGCGATCTGAACAGGGTCGAGGAAATCAATCATGCGTACTTCGCGTGGACCGGTGCCCAACCCGACTGTCAGGAAGGGATCATGTCGTTCCTCGAGAAGAGGCCGCCTGATTGGAAAATGAAGGTCAGCAAGGACATGCCGGAGTTTTTCCCGCTGTCATGATGGACGGGAGATAATAGATAAGAAGCATGGGCATAGGGAAAACATTGTAAAGGAGTTAAACGATGGGTGAAGCTGTCATTGCAGGATATCTGAGAACGGCTCAATCGAGGTCGCGGCCCAATGACCCGGCGCGTGATTGGTTCGGGCAAGTCAGGGCTGACAGGATGGTTGCGGAAGTCGCCACCGAAATTATCAAAAGGACCGGCATTGACCCAAAGGAAATTGACAACTGCGTCACCGGCTCCGCCATGGGGGTGAACGAGCAGTGGACGTATGGCGGCAGGATGCCCGTATTCCTCGCCAATCTGCCGGAGACGCTTGCCGCCCGCTTCGTCGATCAGCAGTGCGGTTCCGCCATGGCCGCCGTTCAGATCGGCGCGATGGAAATCATGTGCGGCTATTCCGACGTGGTGCTTTGTCTCGGCATGGAGCACATGAGCCGGGTCCCGATGGACATGGTCGCCCGCGGTAGCGATGCGATCAGGCCGAATATGGACCTGATGGGCGATGAAAAGTATGCGCATTGGGATATGATGACGACGATGAATATGGGCCTGACCGCCGAAAAGCTGGCGCGGCAGGCAGGCATCACTAAAGAGGAAATGGATAAGTGGGCCAAGCGCAGCCATGAACTGGCCGCGAAAGGGCAAAAAGAAGGCTTCTTCGACGGCGAGATCCTGCCGTTCGAGGCCGAGCAGGCTGACGGTTCGAAACTGCTTGTCAAAAAAGATCAGGCCGTTCGCGCCGATACAACGCTCGAAGGTCTCGCCGGCTTGAAGCCCGCTTTCCGGCCCGACGGCATCATCACCGCCGGCAATTCTTCCCCCCTGAATGCGGCGGCCACCGGCATGATTCTGATGTCAAAGGAAACGGCGAAAAAGAAGGGCATCAAGCCGCTGGCGAAGATCGTTTCCATGGGGTGGGCCGGCGTAGACCCCACCATCATGGGCGCAGGCCCGGTACCGGCCAGCAAAAAGGCGCTCGCAAAGGCCGGCCTCAAAGCCAGTGACATTGACTACTGGGAAATCAACGAGGCCTTCTGCGTTGTCGCCCTCAATTGCATCAAGGAATTGGGAATCGACCCCAATAAAGTCAACGTGATGGGCGGCGGAACCGCCATCGGGCATCCGCTGGGCGCCACCGGCATCCGGCTGCTCGGGACCCTCGCCCGCATCCTTCAGAAGAATAACGCCCGCTATGGCCTCGCAAATGCGTGCGTCGGCGGCGGCCAAGGCATTGCCACTATCATTGAAAGAGAAAAATAACAGATAGTCGGTATCAGCTTGAGATGAGGGCCGAAGCTTATTGCTTCGGCCCTTTTTCTTCTCCAGTGGAGGTTTGAAATCGGAAGAGTTTTTGAATTGTAATTCCCAGTTAGGGCGACTATACTGATTTCATATTGCGTTACCGCCGTCGTTGTATTTTTTCTTCACGCTTGAAGGGACGTCTTATGTTGCCGAGAGAGAGATTCCTGGCTGCACTCGATCTGAGAGAACCCGACCGAGTCCCGCACTTCGAGAATGCATATAACGAGTCCAGCATCATTGGGATTGCGAAACATTTTACAGACAAGCTGCCACCGGTCAAACCTGCCGCCGATATGTCGCCGGAGGAGCTCATGATGATATCTGACGCGTTCGCGCACTTCATTGAAGAACTTGACATCGACGGGGTATTTGCGCGTGCGTTCGAGCGCGGAGAAGATCTGGGCGATGGATATTTCAAGGACGCCTGGGGCATTACGTTCAAACGGAACCCGCACGGATTGGGATTTCCCATGGATGGACCGATCAAATCGATGACCGACCTGAAAGCCTACAGGCCGCCCGCGGTCGATCCTGATATTGATTTCATCATGCTGAACACGCTGAAAGCGAGGTTCGGAGACAAGAGAGCGATCGTTTTTTGTTCCAATGACTGTTTTGTCACCGGCTGGGAATTGCGTGGAGGCCTCGAGCATCTGCTCGTAGACTATCTGGAAAATGCCGAGCTGGCGCATGGCATCGCTCGTATTTCCACCGATTACTACAAGGAATTATTTGCCGCAGCACTTGACGCGGGCGCCGATGCAGTGTTATTCGGAAGCGATCTCGCGTTCAACTCGAATACGCTGATGTCTCCGGCGCAGTTTGATGAATTCATCGCGCCTTATCTCAGCGAGCTCGTCGATGTCGTTCATCGAAGAGGTTCGAAAGCTATCAAGCATTCGGACGGTAATGTCTGGCCGATTCTTGACAGGCTCGTCCACATAGGCTTCGACGGCATTCACCCGATCCAGCCCCAATGCATGGAACTGAAGGAAGTCAAAGATCATTGCGGCGAAAAGGTGTGCCTCATCGGCAACATCGACTGCATCGAGCTTCTGCCTTCCGGCACGGAAGAAGAAGTGCAAGCCGCCGTCAAGCAGGCTATCAAGGCCGCGGCTCCGGGCGGCGGCTATATCCTCAGCTCTTCAAATTCCATTCATCCCGGATGCAAGCCGGAAAACTATATCGCCATGGTGAAGGCCACTCATCAATACGGGAGCTACCCCATCTCCCTGGAATAAAGGAAGAGCAATACCTGCCTCATTTCAACTGGCTGAATTCCACCTGGCTCAACGCATTTCTTGCCTTGACCAATCTCTTGTAATACCCCTTGATCTTGTCCGTTTTTCCCGCACGGATCGCTTTCAGAAGGTCTCCTTCGAGTTCCGCAACCTCAAGACGCTGGTAGTAATCCAGCGATTCCTTGAAATGCGCCATGACAATCTTGCCCGTCAAGATGGGGTGATTATTCGTCACATTCGCATCCGGGAACCTGGTGCCGTGTTCCAGTTCCACTTCCAATCCTGCGCGAAAATCCTCAAGAGCTATCTTCATCTTCCCAGGATTGACGCGAGCCAAAAT
The DNA here is from genome assembly GCA_003598085.1 of Candidatus Abyssobacteria bacterium SURF_5. Lineage (NCBI taxonomy): Bacteria > Pseudomonadati > Candidatus Hydrogenedentota > Candidatus Abyssobacteria > Candidatus Abyssobacteria bacterium SURF_5. The sequence goes on along the minus strand of QZKU01000098.1, from coordinate 9,459 downwards.
GGCGCGAGCCTCTTTTGGCTGTACCTTGAGCTGTTTCAACTTCGTCCAGTCGCGTATCCCCAGTTCCTTGCAGACTCTCCTGACTTCTTCAACGGTTACATATTCGGGAACCTTCATCGCTAGCCCTCCTTCGCTTGCCGGTGCTTGTTCGAGTGAGCGCCCCCCGGCGATTGAGATTACCTGAAATTCCCCTAGAAAATCAACTGTTGAGCGGACATATCCCCTTCTTCCTCAAGGATTCCCGGGGAGCCGACCGCTCTGGCGGTCAAGCTTCGGCCTTCTCCGGCGCCGCAAATACGCCCCGAATCAATTTGCCTTGGGCGCGCCTGTGCCGCAATAGATAATTTGATATAATGTTTTACCTTCTCCATAAAGATACGCCCACTTCAGTTCGTTCAGGAGGACGTCATGATGTTCGATCTGCTCATTCAAAATGTTCAGGTGCTCGATGGCCTCGGAAAGAAAGAGTTCCACTCCGACATCGCCGTGAAAGGCGATGAGATAGCCGAAATCGGCAACCTTGCCGGGGCGGAGGCGAAGCGCGTGCTCAACGGCAAGGGACTGCACATCTCCCCCGGCTTCATCGATGTTCACACCCATTCCGAGTTCCTCTATCCGCTCAACCCGAATGCCGAAAGCAAGGTCCACCAGGGAGTGACCACTGAAATCATCGGCCACTGCGGAATATCGGCGGCGCCCATGTTCGGCGACGCGAGGCGGGAAGCCGAATCGTTGACCAAGATGATCGGCATCGACATCTCCTGGAGCAATTTTTCCGAATATACCCGGCAGCTTCACGAGCGCGGGATCGCGCTCAACGTGATTCATCTGCTTGGTCATGGCGCTCTTCGCGACGCCGTAATGGGACGAACCGATCGCGAACCGACTGACGATGAAATCCGGCGGATGCAGACCGAAATCGATCGCGCCTTCGAACAGGGCGCGTGGGGAATGTCAACCGGTCTGATCTATCCACCCGGCATCTATTCGACTACAAAGGAGCTCATCGAGCTGAACAAGGCTGTCGCTCGCAACGGCGGCATTTACTCCACTCACGTGCGGGGCGAAGGTGCGACTTTACTCAAAGCCTTCGGCGAAGCGATCGAAATCGGTGAATGCGCCGGTGTGCCGGTCCAGATCAGTCACATCAAGGCTGCCGGGAAAAACCACTGGCCGCTCGGCCCGAAGGCGCTTGAAAAAATGCAAAAGGCGCTGGAGATGGGAATGGACATCGCGGCCGATATGTATCCTTACACTGCCGGTCATACCGAGCTATCCGCGCTGCTGCCCTACTGGATGCATAATGAAGGCAATCAGAAACTGCTCGAACGGCTTCGGGATCCGGCGGTGCGCGATCGCATAAAAACCGAGATGATGCGGGGCGGTGAAGAGTTCAGCCCGGAAAACCTGAACGGCGGCTACGACGGCCTCTTCATCGGCCTGAGCCTTGGACATCCGGAATATCAGGGGAAGACAGTCAAGAAGATTTCCGAGGAATTGAAGAAGGATCCCGCCGATACCATTATGGACATTATCCTTGAGTGCAACTGCGTCGCTTTTGTGAACATCATGGACCAGTCCGAGGACAACGTCCGCATGTTCATTCAGCACCCGAAGGTGATGATCGGCTCCGACGCCTCCGCGATGGCGCCGTACGGGATGCTCGGCATGGTGGTCCCCCATCCGCGCACCTATGGAACGTTCCCGCGCGTGCTCGCCAGGTATGTCCGGCAGGAAAAAATCCTCTCGCTGCCCGAAGCGATTCGCAAAATGACCTCGCTCCCGGCGGCGCGCTGGGGCATCAGCGACAGAGGCGTTATCGGACGTGGGAAGAAGGCGGACCTCGTGGTTTTTGATGCAGGCACGATCGAGGATCGGGCCACATACGAGAACCCGAACCAGTATCCGGTCGGGATACGGGCGGTCGTCGTGAACGGAAAAATCGTGGTCGAGAACGACGAGCATACCGGCGAACTGCCGGGACGGGTATTGACGCGATAGGGTTATCAGCTCGCTTTCGCGTCGCATGCACAAGAAGGGCGGGCCCGCGCCCTGCGGTAGCGATAGACATCCGGCCGCGACCGGATATTCGGCGTTCGCGCATCCGACCGCGGCCGTATATTTTTCGTACCGTCGCCGTGGCCTTTCAACTCATGGCCATGCAAGTCTTGCTGGCACAGGCTTTCGGCCTCAGGATTCTATTGTATTCCACGGTAGGTGCGAATTCATTCGCACAGTTTCTCCAGGTGAATTGAGGTATTGAAATCAACTGCCCCTGCCGTTTATAATGGGGCAGCCACCCCTGCTTCTTTTCGGGAGAACGCATGCAAAAGAACGTCATCATTATTGGCGCCGGATTCGGCGGTTTATCCGTAGGCGCGTTATTGGCAAAGTGCGGCATTCCCGTCACTATTTTCGAATCCGACTCTGAAATCGGAGGTCGCGCCAAATGCATCGAGAAGGACGGTTATATCATCGATCTGGGGTTGCATGCCAACCGCTTCGGACATCAAGGCCCCGCCGCGCGCGTTCTTGATATGGTCGGGGAATCCATCGAGTTCGCGAGGAAAAAGGACAGGACCTCATACGTTTATCAGGACGGCAGGCTGATCAAGCGGCCGAATGGTGTTGAAGACTTCATGCAGACCGAACTCGTGCCGGACGAGAGCCGGCCCGCCCTCTTGCAAACCATCTTTGAAATGATTGGCGAAGACCCGTCTCGATGGTACGACAAGACCCTCCTCGAGTTTGTCGAGCGTCATACTCAGGACGAGCACGTGAAACGTTTCTTCCGCCTGCTCGGATTCACCATAATCGCCCCCGATATCGAGAGTGCTTCGGCGGGCGAGGTCATGGATTTCGTGAAGAATGCGCAAATAGCGGAAGAACCTTTGGCTGAGCCTGTCGGCGGCGTAAAGCAGATCACCGATAAGTTGAGATACGTGATTGAGCGAAACGGCGGCGAGATCAAGACGGGCATGCCTGTTTCCGGAATAGAAATTCAAAAGGAAAGGGCGATCGGCGTGACGGCCCGCGGTCGTCTGTACCTCGGTGACGCCGTAGTCTTCACTCCGCCGGTCCAGCACCTGTTCAATTGCGTTTCAACCGAACCATTCCCCCAGGAGTTCATAGATTATGCCTGGTCGCTTGAGCCCACTTCCGGCGTCAGCATCGATTTCGGCCTGAGAAAACCTGTGAGCGATATGGAAGGCAACATCATCTGCCTCGATCCCGTCGTGCTTGGGAGCTTTCCCTCAAATTACGACATTTCGCTCGCGCCGCGCGGAAAACAGCTTTCCACGTGGCTCATGGTTGTCCCGCGCGAGCAGGCCAAAAAAGGACCGACGCTGAAAAATGCGCTTGACTTGTTGCGCGAATTCATCCGAAATCTCTATCCCGATTTCTTCGAGTACGTCGAGTGGGAGCGCCCGCTTGCTTATGTGATTCTTGATGGAACTCTGCTGAAAGTGGGCCAGACGCGTGTTGACCGTCACGATATCAGGTCGCCGTATGTGCCAAACCTGTTCTTCGTCGGCGACACCGCGAAAGGAGACGGCTGCAGCGGAGACATTGCATTCGATTCGGCCATCAAAGCGGCGCCGATGATCAGAGATCACTTGAAACAATAAGCCTGCGGGCCATACATATCGCCCGTGAATAAAGCAATTTATTTGCAGGGGCATCGGTACGCAACGAAAATTAATCTGGATGGTTTGGCAATACATTTGTAAGGCACGGCGGGCCGTGCCCGTTTGTGAACGATCGACAAGAGGAGCGAGCGATGCGAAAGATTCTCAGGGTCAACATGACCGATTTATCCATCAGAGCTGAAGAACTGCCGCAGGAATACCTGGATCTCGGAGGAAGAGGCCTCACTTCTTCCATAATAAATAGGGAAGTGCCGCCGACCTGCTTTCCGCTCGGTGCGCACAACAAAATGGTCATTGCTCCGGGTTACCTCTCCGGCACCGGCACGCCGTGCTCCGGCCGGCTTTCCATCGGCGCCAAAAGCCCGCTCACCGGCGGCATCAAGGAAAGCAACGTCGGAGGAATGGCGTCTCAGAAATTGGCGCGTCTCGGGATCGCGGCCATCGTCATCGAGGGACAGCCGAAAGAGGACGGCCTTCATGTGCTGAGCATATCCAAAGATGCGGCGCGTCTCGAACAAGCCGGCGATCTTGCGGGAAAAGGCAATTATGCGGTGTGCGAGAGCGTTCGCCGAAACCATGGTGAAAAGGTGGCCAGTCTCTCGATTGGACAGGCGGGCGAAATGCTGCTGCATGGCTCGAGCGTCGCGTCAAGTGATATGGAAGGAATGCCGAATCGCCATGCCGGCCGCGGCGGCATGGGCGCCGTGATGGGTTCAAAAGGACTCAAAGCCATCGTTATCGATGACGCCGGCACGGCGCCGGTTCAGCCGAAGCAGAAAGCAGAATATAACGCGGTCACCCGCGAGTTCACGAAATCGATGCGCGAGGCCAAGGGATTCCTCGAACAATTGCGCACCTGCGGAACACCCGGCGGCATTCCCAATTTCAACGCTTTCGGCACGCTGCCCACCCGCAATTTCTCGGCGGGCGCCTACGAGTACGCCGAGCAGATTCAGGGATTGGCTATCATAGAAATCGCGAAGAGCCGCGGCGCAAAGATGCATTCCTGTTCGCCAAGCTGCCCGGTAAGGTGCTCGATTGTCTATCACGATCAGAATCATCAGTTCCTGGTGAGTGGATTGGAATATGAGACGGTTGCGCTGCTGGGTTCAAACCTCCTCGTTCACGATCTGGATGCGATCGCGCTGATGAACCGTCTGCTCAACGATGTCGGCCTCGATACGATTGAAACGGGCGCAGCTATCGGAGTGGCCATGGAGGCGGGGTATCTCAGGTTCGGCGACAGCGAGAGCGCAATCGAGCTGATCCAGGAGGTCGCGCAGGGAACAATTCGGGGCCGCATGATTGGGAGCGGAGCGGTTGTCACGGGCAAAATGCTGGGTGTCAAGAAGGTCCCCGCCGTCAAGGGGCAGGCGATTCCCGCGCACCATCCGCAGGGCAACAAGATCGCGGGCGTCACCTACTGCACCAGCCCGATGGGCGCCGACCATACGGCCGGCATCATTTACGACAACACCGTCCACAATCCGGAAGGGAAGGTGGAAAAATCGCTCGCGGTCCAGATCCAGATGGGATTCATCGACACGCTCGGCATGTGCATGTTTTCGCGCGCATGCCCGAATTATAATGATTATCTGGTGAAGACGCTTACGGCGTTTAACGGCGCTCCGTTCACGGAGGAGAATCTTCTCGATCTCGGGCGGCGGACGTTGCGCGCCGAGCACGACTTCAACCGGCGCGCCGGGTTTACCTCATCGCATGACCGCCTGCCGGAATTCATGACCGAGGTCAGAATCAAGCCGCACGACCTCGTCTTCGACGTGCCGTATGAGGAAGTGGATACGCTGAAGGGAAAGCTGCTGGATTGATACGGTGGGCGTAAAGATACTTTTACGCTTCACGCTTATTGTTCCGCAAAACAGCTTCTCCATCTGCAGAGGTCTTTTCCCGCAACTGATCATTTTCTCTCCCGGTGTTCGCTTTCCTGGATTCCTGCTTTTGCAGGAATGACGGGAAGAGGGCGGTCTCCTTGTTGTGTCAACTATACCCGCTCCTGACAGCTTTTTAGGAGACAGCTTCGGGCCTCTTCGCCAAGGTTCGCTTTCCTGGATTCTGCTTCCGGATCGGGGTCCGGGACAGATCCCGCAGGAATGACGGAGAGGAAGACGCTGTGCCCTTGCCATGTCAAGCATTCCAGCTACTGGATGCGTTTTAATGCGAGAACATCGGTTTCACTGCCCGCGACCAATGCTCCTTTCCTGATTCCCACTTTCTCTTTAATCATTCTTCCTTTTTTATTTCGTCACTCCCATTTCTTTTATTCCGTCATCCCTGCCTTTTTCTTTTCGTCATTCCTGCGAAAGCAGGAATCCAGGGTCTGCGCATCTAGTGAATCACGTCCTGATAAAGATCCCTCCAGTGCGGATTGCTCTCTTCAATCAGCTGCAATTTCCACCGCCGCTTCCACCGCTTGATTTGCTCTTCTCTCTCAATCGCTTCTCGTATATCTTCAAACTGGTCATAGTAAACCAGGTCATGAACACAGTATCGCTTTGTAAAACCTTCCACGAGATTAGCCTTATGTTGATATACTCTCTTCACAAGTTCATTCGTCACACCAATATAAAGAGTACCGTTCTTGCCGCTTGCCAATATGTAAACGTAGGAAGGCTTCATAAGACTGATATATGCTTTATCTTCCCGCTGCCGCTGGCCAAAAAGGGAGTAGGAACCTGTCGGCCGGTTGTTCGCTTTCCTGGATTCCTGCTTTCGCAGGAATGACGGGAAATGGGTGCCTCACTTCTGCTATATCAAGTTTCCCCGCTGATGCCGACCCGGAATCTTTTGATCGTCCTTGTTTTCTTTTTTCGTTCCTGCTCTTTCTTCTCGGAACTCCCGCCTTCTCTTGCTAGTATTCCTGCTTTTCCTTTTTCTTCATTCCTGCTTTTTCTTTTTCGTCATTCCTGCGGAAGCAGGAATCCAGGGTCTGCGCCTCTCAGTGATCCCACACGCAGCAAACCGTCTGCGCATGCCTCTGGCTTCCCTACGCCTTCTTCCTGCTTCCGTAATCCTCAAACGGGTTGTCGCGCTCTCTTACCGCCTGACGGAAGCCCGCCTCCTGCGCGCGCTTGACGAAATCGAGCCCCTCCTGCGTGTGGCGCGCGATGCCGTCGAAGAGCGTCCCGAGCATCCGGCTCGACGCCAATCCCATATTCTCCACCGTCTGATTCGCCAACAGCTTCAGCATGATGAGCTGGTTCAAAGGCAGCCGCGCCATCCGCCTCGCCAGCGCAAACGCGTGCTCTTGCAATTCTTCCGCCGGAGCGACTTCCAGAATCAATCCGATCTCGGCCGCCTTTTTCGCAGGAATCTCGTCGCCGGTCAAAAGATAACGCTTCGTCTGTTCGAGCCCCATGCGATACACCCACATCGCCGTCGTCGGCGTGCCCCATACCCGCGCCGGCGGATACCCGAAGATTGCGTTATCGGCCGCAATTATGATATCGGCGCACAGCACCATATCCGTCCCGCCGCCGATGCACCAGCCCTGCACCGCGGCAATGGTCGGCTTCTTCGCATACCACAGCTTCATGTAGGTGTCGACGAAGGTCGACATCACCTGGTAATCGGCGACTGAATTCCACACCCGCTTCGCGGTCGACGATACGACGGCTCCGGTCGCGGCCTCTTCCGCCTGCGATGCCGTTGACCAGTCCAGCCCGTAACCCGCGCAGAATGCAGGTCCCTCGGCGCGAAGAAGAATGACGCGCACTTCGGGGTCGGCGTCGGCCTCGTCGATCGCGCGCGATAGCTCGTCGCGAAATTGAAACGTGATCGTGTTGTACTCGCGCGCCCGGCAAAACACAATCGAACGCACGCCCTCGGCTGTCTCCAGACGCATGGTTTCCATGCAGTTCCTCCTTTCGTGATCATGAGATTGTATCACAGGCAGGGTTTCCGACTCGCGCTGGCGACACAGCGCCTCTCCGTGAATGGCTCCGAACGAAAATTGCGGGGAGCGTTGCAATGTAAACGCCCCCCGAAGGAAGGAGAAAAATCGGCCAAGACCCGATTCTAAAGGCGTGATTCGTTGTCTGCGCCTCTTGTCTAAGAGGAAGACATTTACTTTTTGCTCATTTTCGCGAAGAATTCCTCCGCGCGCTCGCTCATTTGTTCCGGCGTGATATCCTCTATATGAGTCGCCAGCGACCACGAATGTCCAAACGGATCGCTGACCATTCCGTACCGGTCTCCCCAGAACATGTTCTCGGGCGGCATCGTCACCTTCGCCCCCGCCGCCTTCGCCCGCTCAAATGCGGCGTCAACATCTTCAACGTATATATGCACCATGCAGCTTGCATGTTCCTCGTGCTCTTTGTGTTTCCCCTCGTGTTCTTCTCCATGATATTTTTCATGATGTTCCTCGTGGCTTGATTCATCACAACTCTGGCCCAACATGAAGAACGAGTCGCCGATCTTGAGTTCGGCATGCATCACGCCGGCTCCGCCGGGACCCGCCAGGCGCGAGATTTCTTCGGCCGCAAAAGCGTCTTTGTAAAACTCAATGGCTTTTTCAACATCGCTGACCGTAAGGTGGGGTGTAAGGGAATGAAACCCTTCCGGCTTCCAATTTGTTTTCTTTGCTTCCATTTTATATCATCCTTTCGAGGAGAGCCGTGCAGAGAAAACCTTGCGCCTGCACATCAGCTCCCGAACTGTTGTTAATTCTATCCACTTCATTATTATCTCTACTAAATTATGGCTTTTTCCCGCCGCTCCTTCTAATTTGCACATATTGGTTCAGAACACCGGTGATTCAGGTCGGCACAGCGCAGTAAAGCCGCAACCAAAATCACGACAGAAATTCACTGCTGTCCAATGTGAGAATGACATGTCAGAAGTTAAGAACGCACGATTTTCAAGGTTCCGCTGTCTGCCTGAAAATGAGGTTTGTTTGATGTACAGATTCAAGAAGAAACATCTCAAACAGGAGGCAACAGAGGTAACGGAGGAAAAGATATTCTCTGTGCTCTGTTTCCTCTGTTACCTCCTGTTGAGGAATCTTTTTTTCTTCTTTCTTGTGTAGCTCCGTTGGGCCCGCGGGATGCGGAAGTATCTCATGTTCCGCTTTTGGAAAATTATTGTGGACAAGAGTGCTTTCATTCCTTGAACCTTTGTGAAAGCTATGTTGGTCAGGAGTTTTCTTCTTACGCAACTTCCTGTTTGAGGCATCCTTGATATTATTGGCCTTCCCGGAATCGTCCGTTAACATAAAGTTAATCAAAAAAAGTGCTTGACAAAAGAAGACTGGAGCGAATAGACTTCAGCGAAAATGTATTCTTTTGCTGCAACCCGAGAGGGACAAACATAGACGGCAGTATCCCGTGAGGGGGACATTCCGATGCCCTCTCATATAAGGGGAATCGCGGCGACGAGCAGTATCTATACGATCTATGACTTTGATAATCTTGACCGCCTCGACGATTACCAGTTTTCGAACGGCAGCCTGTTCGATTACGAATATAACGACGCCAATCTCATCGATACGATCAGTCTGCCCGGCAACAAATCGTACGAATACGTCTATGACGATATGTACCGCCTGACGAATGAATATTCCATTGACAACGGCTCACCCGTCTATACGAACAATTATGGCTATGACCTTGCCGACAATCGCACCAGCCTGGCCAACGGCAGCCTGGACACCTGCGAGATCAATGCGCTGAATCAGGTGACGGCCATCTACCGGCTGGGCAATCCGATTGCCGAATTCGCTTATGATCTGAATGGGAACCTCACGAGTCGAACCACCGCCGCGGGAACCACCGCGATGGAATACGACTAC
>QZKU01000097.1 GCA_003598085.1 Candidatus Abyssobacteria bacterium SURF_5 | reverse complement strand
GCTCGCTTGATCTCCTTCACAAAGCTCGGCCATGGACCCTTCTCCAGCTCGTCCAACAACGGCGTCCCATTTTCACTCATATCCTTCTCCTGTCTTTGCGTCTCTAAGAACGATAGGATAACCCTTTTTTTTTCAACCATTAACGCATGGCGTCATTCTATCATTGCCAGCGGATTCGAGTCAAACATTTTCAAAGGTAAAATCCAATTCTGCATCCTCTCCGCAATTTGCCGCTCAGGCAGTCTAGTCACCTCCCTCCAACCAGAACCGGAGCCCGCCTTCCAGGAATTTCACATCATCAAATCCCATACCCGCGAGAGTGCGGCACGCTTCGTAGCTTCTCATGCCGAGTTGGCAAAAGCATATCAACTCTTTATTGCTCGGTATATCGTCTTTTGCCGCACGCAATCGACTCAAGGGGAGCGAACACACGCGGGGGTTTTCAAATCTTGACTTTTCCACTTCATTCATTTCGCGCACGTCCAGGAGCACAAAATCCTCATCTCGCTCGATCCGCGCGCGCAACTCAGCGGCCGAAATGGTTTTCGCCAAACCATCTCTCTTGTTCAGGAGCACGTTCGCGGCGTGGGCAATGCTGTCGAGCGCGGTCGAATACGGCGGCGCATACCCGAGGTCGAGATTGGCGACCTCCTCGATTTTGGCGCGGCTGCTCAGGGCGGTGGCGATTACATCGACTCGTTTTGTAACATCACCCGGCCCGACTATCTGTCCACCCAGCAGTCTCCCGCTTTGTGCATCGGCAACAAGTTTTATGAGGAGCGCTTTTCCGCCGGGAAAATAGTGGGCTCGATCCATCCAGGGAACCACCGATGTAAGAAGCGAATATCCCATTGCCCGAGCCTGGCGCTCGGTTATCCCGGAGGAGGAGATGTTCACACCCATGGCTTTCATTACGGACGTGCCAACCACGCCGGGAAACACCGATTTCCCGCCCGTGATGTTATCGCCGATGACGCGGCCATGACGATTGGCCGTCGAGCCGAGGGGAGCATAGAGCTTTTTACCGGTAACCAAACTGTCGCATTCAACACAATCTCCGCCGGCATAGATATCCGGATCGTTCGTTTGCAGGTATTCGTTTACCGATATGGCGCCGGTACTGCCGATTTTCAGCCCGGCGGCGGCGGCCAATTGCACATTTGGTTTTACTCCAGTCGCCACAACCACCATATCTGCCGGAATTTCCCGTGTCCCGGTGACTACTCCGCATGCCTGTCCGTCTTGATTGGCAAGGATGCGTACGACTTTTTCGCCGACCAGAACCTGCACTCCTTCGTCACGCAACGCTCCGGCGACGGTGGCGGCGATTTCGGGATCCAACATGGTTGGAAGGATACAATCTTCCAATTCGACGATGACGGCATCGACGGCATGCGCAAACAAGGACTCGGCGATTTCGAGGGAAATACGTCCCGCTCCGATGAGGACGGCCTTATCGACCTCGCCGCCTTCTATCAGTTCGCGCATTCGCAAAGCGTCCTGGGGGTAGTGCACGAAGAAAACGCGGTCAAGCGCCAGGCCTTCGATCGGCGGCCGAGCGGGAGACGCGCCTGTTGCGAGAACCAGCTTGTCATAGTGGAGCTGTTCAATCGACTCTGTTTGCAGGTTCCGTATCTGAACGGTTTTGTTTTTGCGGTCTATCGCCTCAGCCAGAGTGCGTGTGCGAACTCGGATCCCTTTGACCGAGTCGAAGAATTGCTCGTCTCTCACGACGCCGTACTGTGTTTTCCGCAGGCCGTCGTATTCAGGGATCGCGCCGCCGATGTAATATGGTATCCCGCAACCTGCGTAGGAGAGAAGCGAACCGCGTTCAATGACGGTTATCTCGGCGTGCGGGTCGCGCCGCCGAGCGCGGGCGGCGGCCTTTGGGCCGCATGCCACCCCGCCGATGATCACTATTTTGCGCGCTTCCTTCATTTCAATTCGTCTCCAACAGAAACATCAGGCGGCGGCTTTTTCCATTTGGACCGCTCTTGCTTCAGTTCCTTTGCTTTGTTCGAGAACGATATCCCTGCCGGTATATTTCGAGTGAAGAATTGCCGTAAACCGGAAGAACATGTGGGCGAACTTCGAGTACGGGAAGTACCCGATCAGTGCGAACACAAACACCAGGTGAACGATGTATCCCCAATATGCGGCCCATGCGATTCCGGCAAACCGGATGATTTCAACAGCCAGCCCGGTCACTGCAACCGCCAGCAGCACAACCAGCAGGAACCAGTCCTGATAACTGGCCTTGCTGACATTCTCTTTTTGTTCGAGTCTGCCCCGGATAACGATCACCAGCCCGGCGATCAGCGCAACTACCCCCAAGTGGCCAAGTATTTTCGGAGGAGTCCACTGCGCGAACGGCGGATGAATCTTGAGGCCGTACATCATGAAAAAGGCGATGCCGGTTCCCACCGCAATCGCTATGAAGCCATACATGATCAAGAGATGGCCGACGTGGCGCTCCTTATTCTCCTCGCATTTCTTGAACTTTGCCTGCGTGAGAACTTCCTTGAGCGTGGCCTGGGCGCTGGCGATCAGGTTACCCTGAGTGGGCCCGCCCGGATTCGCGCCACTCCTGTTGACCTCGGCGGTTCCGAGCATCTTCCAGAATCTCGCCAGGCTGAAAACCAGCGCGAGCGCAGCAAGATGCGTGGAGGTGATGAACACGACGTACAGGTGCGGATGCGGCAAAAATTTGGAGAACTCGATTTCACCCGCGGGAATGGAGCCAAGTGTTCCGGCTATTGCCAGCATGACGAGGAGCCACACAAATGGAATGCCGAAGACCAGCGGCAGGTATTTGGGCTCTCCCAGCCAGGTCCCGATAAATCTTGGGAACGTGAACGTCTTAAAGATGTAGTTGCGCACGGCCGCGAGCGCGTCGCCCGGCCGTGCACCCCTGGGACAACTGACGGAGCAATCTCCGCACTGGTGACAGAGCCAGATGTCGGGGTCGTTGATGAGCCTGTCTTTCAGCCCCCACGACGCCCAGATCATCTCCTTCCGCGGGAACGGGTGCGATTCGGGAGTAAGAGAACACACCACGGAGCAGGTGGCGCACTGGAAGCATTTCTTCAGGGTACCCCCGCCCGCCGCCGATATCTCTCTGATGAAATCGAGGTCCGGCTCGATCTTCACGATCTGCTTTCCTGCCTTTTGGGGTGTGGCCTGCTCCTTCTCAGCGGTTTCGGCCATGAGTTCCGTCGTCATGAGAACAGAACCTCCTCTACATACCCTTGAACGGGTTCATTCCTACCGATTCGATGACCTCCATGAAGTCGTTCACGAGGCCGGGCAGTTTGTGCCAATCGGATATCTGAACTTGGTGCAGCTCGACGCGCTCATTTTCAAGCGCCATCGTCTTCAGTTTCTCCCTGACGTTCTCTCCGCGCGTATTCATCAATTCGCTGCCGCGTATAAAATGGCATTGGTAATCGTCGCCGTACTTGCAGCCAAACAACATCACGCCGTCAAACCCTTTGGCGAAGGCCTCATTGATCCAGATCACATTGACCGAGCCGAGGCATCTCACCGGAATGATCCGCACAAACGAGCTGTATTTCAGTCCCTTTTGTCCCGCTATATCGAACGCGGGATACGCATCGTTCTCGCAGGCAAGCACCAAGACCCTCGGTTTCTCCTCGAACTCGTCGGGCACATTGATCGCCTTGATCATCGAAGCAACCTGGTCAACGGAATAGTTTTTGAAACTGATGATGCGTTCCGGACACGCGCCCAGGCAGATGCCGCACCGCCTGCACCGTGTAGGATTGGGCAGCGGAGTTCCTTTGACATCCTCGTTCAGAGTGCCGAACGGACATTCTTCGGTACACCGCTTGCATTGGGTGCATCTCTGAAGGAAGAATTCCGGATACGAGCGGTCGCCTGCACGCGGAAGCACAGTCTCGCCGCGCGAAAGCATTTCGACACACTGAATCGCTTTAAAGGCGGCGCCGGTGGCATCCTCCACACTCCCGAGACCGTCCATCGGGGCGCGAACCGCGCCGGCGGCATAGATGCCCGTCCGCCGCGTTTCATAGGGGAAGCAGATGAAGTGGGAGTCGGGATAGTTATACTGCAAGGTCGGAAGATCCGGTCCCTGACGGTAGTTAAGGTTCAAGATTTCGGTGCCCTCATGGCTCTCCCACATGGCGATCTTCTTCTTCATCTCTTCGACCTGCGGGCCTCCTTGGTCGGAGGCGAGAAAAGATCGGGCGTCCTTGACGGCACGGATCTTTTCGCCGTCGGCCGCATTCGGCAGCATCCCGGTTGCAAGGACGACGAGATCGGCGTCGACAAGGATATCCTCCCCGAGCAGGCTGTTCTTGATCTCGACCTCCATCGAGCCATCGCCGTTCGGTTTGACGCCTGCAACGCTGCCCTTCGTCAAAAAGACGCCGGGATCCTGCTGCATTTTCTTGTAGAAATACTCGTATTGGCCCGGCGTCCTCATGTTTTCGTAAACGATGTATGCTTTCGCATCGGGGTCCTGCTCGCGGACATATGCCGCCTGCTTCAGCGAATTGAGGCAGCAGATTGACGAGCAGTAGGAGAGCTCATTCTTGTCCCTCGACCCCGCGCATTGGATGAACACGACATTTTTGGCTTTCTTTCCGTCGGACCGGCGGGCGATGCTGCCGCTCTTCGCCATCTCTTCCATTTCGACGTTCGTAATGACGTTCGGTAGCGAACCGAAACCTAAGTGGCCAAGGTTGGCCGGCCGGTAAGGCTTCCATCCGGTAGCCTGAACAATTGCTCCAACGCGGAAGGTGTCGCCGTCGCCCTTGAGCTTGACATCGAACACGCCTGGGCCCCCGTTGATCGATTCGATCTGGGCGCTGGTGAAAACTTTGATTCGCTCGTTTTGCTGTACCTGCTTTATCTTTTCTTCTATGCCGGTATCCTCGATGCTGTCGTAGGGGGCCGTGCGGGGAGTCGATTTCTTCAGCTTGGCCATCCACCCGCCGAGCTGAGGGCTTTTCTCAACCAGGACGACATCATATCCGGCGGCCGCGCTTTCGAGCGCCGCGGTCATTCCGGCGATGCCCCCACCGACAACCAAAATTGTTTTATTGATATCCTTGCTTTCGGGGAACGGCTCGACCGGGTTGGTCTTTTGCACTTTCACGATCCCCATTCGCAGGTAATCGGCGGCCATCATCTGAGTGTCTTCGTCACTCGGGGGCTGGCACCATACGACCTGCTCTCTGAGGTTGACGTACTCGACGATAAGATTCTCCGGGAATGTCTTCGGCGAATAGAACCGTGGAGACGGCCCTGCCAACACCACTTTTTCAAGCCCCTGCTCGGCAATATCTTTTTTGATACCCTCAAGGTCTTCGCCTTCGCAGGAAGGAACCGTCTTGCACACGTCGACCTTGTATTCGTCCGTAGCTACTTCGCACAATTCGTCGACGTTCAGGGCCTCGCCTATCCCGTACCCTGTGCAGATATATACTCCGATTTTGCTTGCCACGGGACTATTACCTCCTGATTAGTTGGATAGCCTTCATCACGGCCGCAGTAGCGTCTTTTACAGACCTGGATACATCCAGGGGCCTTTTCGCACATCCAGCGGCGAATATACCGCTTCCATTCGGACTGTCTATGACAAAACCGTCACTATCTTTCTCAAGCTTGAGGCCTGGAATGTTCAGGTCGGCGGTCGACGGAACGACACCCGTTGCAAGGACAACCATGTCGAACTGCTCGCGCAGCTTTTCCCCCGGCATCACTTCTTCGGCCTCAACAATCGGATTTCCGGTGGCCGCATCTTCGGTTATCTTCGCCACCTTCCCCTTGATGAAAGAGATATTGGGATCGTCCAGCAGATCGTAGTAGAACTTTTCAAACCGCCCGATCGTGCGAATATCGATATAGAAAATGGTAATCTTCGCTTCGGGCAGGTTTTCCCGTACGTAGCGGGCCTGCTTTAATGAGCCCATGCAGCAGAGCGCCGAGCAGTAAGGCAGATGGTTTTCGTCGCGCGAGCCCGCGCACTGGACGAAGGCGACGGTGGCAGGCTCTTTCCCGTCGGACGGGCGGGTGATTTTCCCGCCGGTCGGGCCGGTGTGGGATGCCAGTCTTTCCATCATCACGTTGGTGATTACGTTCGGGTATTTGCCGGCGCCCAGGTTATCCAGTTTGGCGACATCGTAGGGGCGCCAACCAGCGGCAATAATGATGGCGCCCACCTTTTCTTCGACGACCTCTTCCTTCATGTCGAGATCAATCGCGCCGGCGGGCGAAGCGGCCATGAGCTTCTCGACTTCTTCCGCGCCGAGTTTGCTCCTCTCGAGCACGTGCAGCATCGGGAACGCCGTCTCATGCGGGAGATGCAGCGCCTTGGTCGAGTTCATGCCGTAATTAAAATCGTTTGGGACTTCCGTGGTAACGGCATCGAGATGGGCCTGGCCGACCGGCTGTTTCCCCGTCACGTAGCGCGGCCTAATGCGGATGCTGACGGAATAATCTCCGGGACCTCCGGAAACCTTCTCGATCTCGGCCATGGTGTAGACCTTGATCTTCGGGTTCTGGCGGATTCTACGCACATTGATTTCCATGCCGCAAGAAGGCGGACACAGTTTTGGGAAATACTGATTCATTCGTATGACGCGGCCGCCGAGGCAGGGTTCTTTTTCGACGAGCACCACATCGTAGCCGAATTCAGCAGCGTCGGCAGCCGCGGAAATGCCGCTGATGCCGCCGCCGATTACGAGAATCTTGCCGTTAGTACTCATAGCGTCTCCATTCACTGTGCTTGTTTTCCCAACTGTATTTTCCGGATGGCGAGCACTTCATCACGGATCTTGATTGAGGGTTCATTAAACAGCGCAAACCTGAGCCAGCGGAAACCGAATTGCATTAGTTGCAGATCATCGTTTCGCAGTGACTCCGCAAGTTCTGCATCTATATCAAAATAGGACAGGAAACGACTTTCAAAGACAAACCGCCTGAACTTGTCCAGGTTGTAACACGCCATGTGGTACATTTCCATCTTGTCCGGATCGAGGTGATTTCCTTGTTGCAAGTACTCGTGCAGCGCGATTGCCTTGAAAGACTCTCCCATCTTGTTATATTCGATAATACCCTGGTCCTCGAGCCATTGGCGGACGGACCATTCCTTTTCTTCTTTGAATCCGCAGCAATTCCCCTCCTGCATGAGAAAATAAAATTGTTCTTCTCCATTGCCGTTGTCCTTCGGCGACGCCAGGCCGAGCGGATACATGCGGCACGCCCACGGCCGGTCTTCGTAGATCGTACAACCGCCGGGCGAGAGGAAAGGGCATTGCTTCTTCTCATTTTCCAGCATTTTCAGCACGACCACGGGCACCTGCTGTTTTTCATTGAAAGGAATCAGCGTGTAACGCGAGAGGAATTCGTCAGATGATATTCCGAGGCGCTTCTTCATCCGCAGGATGTCGTAGGGAGTGAGGAAAATATTTACGTCGGCGCAGCAGTCGGTAAAGCAGGATACTCCTCTGTGGCAAGAGAATTTGAACCTGTCGGTTTCTTTGAATCGAGGCGCATCAGTCAGAATGGCTTCTTTGATATCTTCAAAATCTTTCATGGAAACTTCTGAACTTCTCTATTGATTCGGTTGTCGAAAACGATTCGATCCTTGAGGGCCGATTCCGACCACACGGGAAGCGGACGGCAACAGCCGGTTGTTGGATCGATGCAATGACGATATGAGGCACGAGCATTATACCGCTCTTGCATCCAGTTCCACCCCCTGACAAAGTAGGGGCAGTCGTCATTGAAACATACATAGTGAAACTCCGCGTCCCACGTGCCTGCGTCCGGCACCTGCCATCTCTTCATCTGAGACCCGCAATGTGGACAGGATGGAGTTTCGGTAATTTTCATTTGAACCACCATGCTTACCTGCATTTGTTCAACCGGCGGTGAGCAGAATCTCCGCCGAAAAGCACTTCTGTAAAAAGGTTCCTCCGGGCGCACTGGGCGCCCGGAGGAAGTTGTTTTTCTAGCTGATGATGGAAATGACGGGTCTTTTTGCCATTTCCCACTGGCCGGTCTTCGGGTCGCATTTCGCGTTGACGAAAACCTTCCAGTTTTGCTCGTCCATCTTCGGGAAATCGGACCGGAAGTAGTATCCGGGCCAGCGAGTCTCTTCACGGAAGAGCATGCTGCGGACGTGCACTTCGGCCTGCCACAGCCTCTGGACGTTTTCCCAGCAGCGCATCAACTCGTGCAGGTCTTCGGCCGCGAGTTTATCGGAATCCTCTTTGAGGTAACCGATTAATTCAAGCGCCCGCTCCAACGACTTCTTGTTGGTAGTGAACTGCGCGGTGACACCGCCAGCGTACTCGTCCATGACCTTCTGAAGCCTGAACATGAACATCTTCGGCTTCATGTAGTTCGGATTGATATTGGGATCGCTCGAGGCTCCCTTGAACTGCTGGAAGATTTCGAGCGGCTTCAGGAGTCTTTCCTTCAGAGCGGCAACCGCTGCCGCATCCACTTTGGGCTGAGTGTTGTTCTCGACGATGAAGCGGATGGCTTCTTTCGCCGCAATTCGGCCTTCGGTGCAGGAACCGGAGGAGAACTTGTGGCTGGAGGCGCCGGATGCGTCACCCGCGCAGAACAGCCCTTTCACGGTCGACATGTGGCCATAGCCCCAGAAGTACTCCGGCGGAGCGAGGTCCTTCATGCCGCTGACCCACGCACCGGACGCGCCGGAATGCGAACCGATGAAATAAGGTTCGGACGCCGCGATTTCCGACGGCTTCTCTTCGGGCTGGACATTTGTGCCGGCCCATAGGACGGCCTGTGAAATGGTCATGTCGAGGAAGTCTTCCCACGCTTCGCTCTCAAGTTCCTTCAGCTTCTTCTTTCTCTTCTTCTCATCAGGCTCGGCTTCGGCCAGCTTCTGAATGGCTTCTTCAGTGCGCATGTAGATGGGGCCTTTGCCTTCCATGATATCGAGCATACCGAGATAATTTCTCAGATTCGCCGGGACCGGCTTCACGTTGCCGTACGGCAGCCAATTCTGCAGTTCCGGTTTCCGTTCGACCATATAGTCGCCGCCCATGGCGTTGGTGGCCCTGGATTTGAACAGGAGGAACCAGGCGCCGACCGGACCGTACCCGTCCTTGAAGCGCACCGGGATGAAGCGCACTTCCTGACAGGTCTGCTCAGCGCCGGCGCGAGCGGTGAAATACAGACTGGAGCCCGAATTCCACGGCGGATACCAGGCGCGCCCCAGACCTTCACCCGCTGAGCGAGGTTTGAAGACGTGCACTGCGCCGCCCATGGCAGCCAGAACGGCCTTTGCTTTGAAGACATAGAATTTGTTTTCGCGGACGCTGAAACCGACAGCACCGGCGATCCGATCACCGTCCAACAACGGTTCGACGATGAACACGCGCTCATAGATGTTATCCATGCCGAGCGCATTTTTCGCAGCCTCTGCGACGAGCACTTTGTAGGATTCGCCGTTGATCATGAGCTGCCAGCGGCCTTCATGGACGTACTTGCCTTCAGCATCTTTCCAAATGGGGAGCCCCCACTTTTCGAACAGATGCACGGTGGAATCCACGTGCCGGGCGATGCTGGCGACCAAGTCCTCGCGCGTGATCCCCATGAGGTCGTTGCGAACGTACTTGATGTAGTCTTCCAGCGTGTTTTCGCCGTCTTTCAGGCCCACGTACTGGTTGATGGCCGAAAGCCCCATGGCCACAGCGCCGCTGCGGTCCATCGCCGCCTTGTCAACCAGCGTCACTTTCACGCCACTTTTCTTTGCCCAATATGCAGCTTCAACAGCAGCGCCGCACGCCGCCATTCCGCCGCCGCATATCAAGAGATCGGTAGTAATTTCTACATTTTGAAAATCAGCCACTTATCTCACCTCCTCCCCTTATTTGTTGAGCTTCGCCAAATCCGACATGCCGCCCGAAGCCGGTTCCGTGAACAGGATGGGGCTGCTCAGGTCGTCTGTACCCGTTTTCCAGCCGCCATCCGGAACGGCAGAGCCTTCCGGTGTGGTGCGGATGGGGAATTTAAAGCGTTTGATTTGGCCGCTCCGGAACTTCACGGTCCACATGATGTCTTCAGTGCTTCGCATTGGGGTGACGTTTGCGCCCATGGGAACGAAATCTGCGTACCCTCTGACTTCGACGGCTTGCGTCGGGCAGATTTTCACGCAGTTGTAGCATTCCCAGCACATTTCGGGTTCCCGATTGTATGCCTTCATGAGGTCCTTATTGAGCACCATGAGGTCGTTCGGGCAGATGTACTGGCACGCGGTCTTGTCCAATGCCTTGCAGCCGTCGCATTTTTCCGGGTTCACATAGCTTGGCATTGTTTAACTCCTTAAGCCGTTTTAGTTACCCTCTGTCTACTTCGATTTACGAAAAAATGGATAATTTCTTTTTTCGGAATACCTCCTTTCACCGAGAATAAGTACATGCTGCAACTAAACCCTTTCTCTCATCCTATTTCTTTTTGGCAGCTTCGCCGGTGGCGGCTCCATGCAACTTGATTTCAACCTTTTCCGTCAAACCTGCGTAGTATTCCTTCAAGACGGTGAGGACTTCGGGCCGGCTGAAATCGGCAGGAACTTCGCCTCCCTCAGAAAGCATTTTGCGAAGCATTGTTCCGCTGAGCAGGAGACGATCCTCTTTGCCGTGCGGGCAGGTCCTCATGGAGGCCATGCCGCGGCACTTATGGCAATAGAATGTCCAGTCGATGTTAAGCGGTTTGAGCTCGAGGGCGTCCTTGGGAATCTCGTTGAATATCTTCTGTGCGTCGAACGGGCCGTAGTAGTCGCCGACACCGGCATGGTCGCGGCCGACGATCAAATGACTGCATCCGTAGTTCTGCCGGAACACGGCATGAAGCAACGCCTCGCGCGGGCCGCCATAGCGCATCTCCATCGGATAGCCGCCCTGAACCACCGTGTCCTTGACAAAGTAGTTTTCAACGAGTACATCAATGCATTTCACGCGCACGTCGGCTGGAATGTCGCCCGCCTTCAGCTTGCCGACAAGTTGATGAATGAATAGCCCGTCGCAAACTTCGACGGCGATTTTCGCCAAGTACTCATGCGAGCGGTGCATCGGGTTGCGCAGCTGCAATGCGGCAACGGTATTCCATCCCTTTTGCTCAAAGATCTTCCGGCTTTCGGCCGGCCTCATATAGACGTCTTTGAACTCTTTGGGATAATAGCTTTCGCTGAATACGTGCACCGGACCGGCAAGATTGGTTTCGGCCTGCTGCATCACTTTCGCGACGCCCGGGTGCTCCTTGTCGTTTGTGCGGAACACCTGTTTGCACTCGTACTCCTTGTCGATCGTGTACTTTTCCGTGATCTTGATGCTGCCCATCAACTCGTTGGTTTCGCCATCGACTAAGGCCGCCTCCGAACCTTCCTTCAAAGACCCGGCCACTTCCTTGCTCGCGGAGAGTGTAATCGGGATCGGCCAAAACACACCGTTCGCCATGATGTATTCGGCGCACACGCCCTTCCAGTCCGCCTTTGTCATGAATCCTTCAAGCGGAGTGAACGCACCAATACCCATCATGATCAGGTCCGATGTTTCGCGGCTGGTCATGACGATTTTCGGCAGCGACTGAGCCTTCTTCTTCGCCTCTTCCAGTTTCTTGCCCGAAAGCAAAAGCGGCTTCAATTCGGCTGCCCCATGCGGCTTCACTAATTTTGACATTACCTGCTACCCCCCTTTCCTTTCCTGAGGTATAGTAAAACTTCTCTTTGGACTGCACCGGTTATTTTCACCTGTTTTATCCCAGCCACCTCCTTCAAGAGCCGATTTGGCCCGTTGATCCTTGGGCCGGGTACAGGAGAAACCCTTTGGGAAGAGGGTTCTCACTCTTCCGGAGGCGTTTCGCCCGATCCGGGTGTAAAGCCGGCAAGGACGATATAGGTCGTGCTTCCGCTCGACCAGTAGTCC
>QZKU01000096.1 GCA_003598085.1 Candidatus Abyssobacteria bacterium SURF_5 | reverse complement strand
TTGATCGCGACTTTGCTCAAGAAATCTGCTGGTGGGATTACTTAAGGCAACTCAAGAACTTATGTGGGAATTCCCCACCCGGTTTGCGGAATCGCTGGGCGAAAAACGGTTGATGAATCATGACTTGCGGTGGTATAATGAAGGAAACTGCGATAAGCTTTTGGGAGGTCGTACGTATGCCCCGACAAGAGAGTGGCGCAAAGGAATTGCGGCTTGGCGCAAAAATTCGGACGTTGCGGGAAGCCAAAAAGTTGTCCGTGACGGAGGCGGCTGAACGGGCGGGGCTTACCGCCATCGTGCTTTCGCAGATCGAGAGCGAGGCGGTAACGCCGCCGGTTGCGACGCTCCTGAAACTCGCCAATGCACTGAACGTGCATATCGGCGATTTTTTTTCGGATGTCGCTCCGCCGAAGCGGTACGAGGTGGTCCGCAAGGGGGACCATAAGCGGGTGGCGCGCCGGCCCACGCCGGAGAAGTCGCCGCTGAGTTACTCGTATGAGTCGCTCTCGTTCCGGCTTGCGGAACGACATATGGAGCCGTTCCTGGTTGAATTCGATATAGATATCGACGAGCAGGTGCCGCCGGTCAGCCATCGAGGAGAGGAGTTCATGTATGTCCTTGACGGCGAGATCGAATTTCACGCCGACGACGAGGTGGTTCGCCTGCACGAGGGAGACAGCCTGTATTTCGATTCAAGTATGCCCCATGCGTTTATCGGCAAGGGCGACAGGAAACCTCGCGCCGTGGTGGTTATCTATCCGGAGAGTTGACCGCAACCGAATGGTTTTCCAGGAGAACATGCATTTGCCCATGGGACCCGATTCGCTGCAGGATAGCATTTACCGGGAACATAATGATTGAAATTCGGTTTCATGGAAGAGGCGGCCAAGGCGCCGTCGTGGCGGCAAAGATTCTTGCCGATGCGTTTTTCCATGAAGGGAAGCACGTGCAATCATTTCCCGCCTTTGGAGTGGAACGCCGCGGCGCGCCGGTGACCGCCTTCACCAGAATCGATGATTCCCCCATCTACATCCGCTGCAATATTTACGAGCCGGACATAATCGTGGTGCTCGACCCGACGCTGTTGCATGAAACGAGCGTGGTCGGCGGGTTGAAGGCCGGCGGCCTCATTGTTCTGAATATTGCGCCCCGCCCCCTTTCAAACCCTGAATTGCAGCGTTACACCGTCGCTGCCGTCGATGCGACCGCTATCGCAGTAAAGCATAATCTCGGCACGAGTACGAACCCGATAGTCAATACCGCCATCCTCGGCGCGTTCGCGCAAGTCAGCGGCTTGGTGCGCATCGAGTCGGTGCTTCAAGCCATCCGGGAAGGTGTACCGAAAGGGCCGGAGCAAAACGCCGCCGCCGCACAGGATGCGTACGAGCAGGCAAGTCTAATTACAACGCCGGCAACAAACAAATGAGTGCAAAAAAAGAGAAGAAACTGCCAAAAATTCTTCCCGCGCCCGGGCCCGTTTCGCGGGCAGGAGTAGTTGACAACCTGACCGGCAGCTGGCGGTACTTGCGTCCGCGATATGAGGAAAAACTTTCACCGTGCATTGCCGCCTGTCCCGCGGGAGAGCGGGTCGAGCTTTGGATCAGGCGGTTGCAGGAAGGCAACCTGGAGGAGGCGGGCCGGATAATCAGGGAGGTCAACCCGTTTCCTCGAGTCTGCGGCCGGGTGTGTTTTCATCCATGCGAGACCGAATGCAATCGTGGGCAGTTTGATCGACCGATAGCGATACACGCCCTCGAACGGTATATCGGCGACCACACAAAAAGTAAGGTCGGAAAATACAAGTTCCCGCAAACCGGCAAGAGAATAGCCGTTCTCGGCGCGGGCCCGGCAGGTCTAACCTGCGCGTTTCATCTTGCCCGACTGGGACACAGCGTTACCATTTTTGAGGCCGAGACTGAACCGGGCGGGCTGTTGCGATATGGGATTCCGGCGTATCGTCTTCCGAAGGACGTTTTGTGTGAGGAAATAGATAACATACTCAGCCTGGGCATCGACCTGAAAACAGGCACGGCGATAAACGACCTCGAAGAGTTGAGACAGCGGCATGATGCGGTTTTTCTCGCGAGTGGTTTCGGCAGCGTGCGAAAACTGGGGATCCCGGGTGAAGAGGAAGAAAGAGTCATCGACGCGCTGAGTTTTCTGAAGCTGGTCAATAGCGGACGGATTCCCGCAATCGGCAAAACAGTCCTGGTAATCGGCGGAGGGAATGCCGCTGTGGATGCGGCGCGAAGCGCATTGCGGCTGGGCGCTCAGCCGACTCTTCTTTATCGCCGCACAAGAAACGAGATGCCGGCATATGCGCCCGAAGTGGAAGAGGCCCAGAAGGAGGGTGTCGCAATTCGATATCTCGTTCAGCTCTCGGAAATCGCCCGCGATGCGGGCGGCGGCCTTCTGGTCGCCTGCGAGCAGTGCCGCCTCGGCGAGCCGGACCGTTCGGGACGCCGACAGCCGGAACCGCTTGCCGGCTCTCGATTCCTGCTGCAGGCCGACACTGTCATCACAGCGATCGGCGAGGCGCCGGACAATCGTTTGATGGAACAGGCGCTCACGCAATCCAAGGCATCCGCGGAACTTCGTGAGAACGTCTTTATCGGCGGCGACCTGGTCACCTCGATCCGCACGGTTTCTCATGCAATTGGGTCCGGACGCCGCGCTGCGATTCTTATCCATGCCTCGCTTGGCGGCTCGATCGAAGATCCGGCAGCCTATCCTGAGCATGACGTTGCCCGTTTTGAAAGCCTGAACATGGATTACTTCCCGCACAAGCCGCGCATCCGCCTGCCCATGTTGTCGCTGCGGGAAAGAGAGAGAACATTTCAGGAAATTTATCGAGACATTCACTCTCATTCAGCGACCGAGGAAGCGGGCAGATGTTTTCACTGCGGCGCATGCATCGCGTGCGACACCTGCCGCATCTATTGTCCCGACATCGCGATCAGGAAATCGGGCGCGGCAGATTACTCCATTGATTACGATTATTGCAAAGGCTGCGGCATCTGCGCATTCGAGTGCCCGCGCAACGCCATGACCCTCGACGAGGAAACGCGGTTATGAAGAAAGTGATCATGGGAAATCACGCCGTCTCGCATGCAGTCATGCTCGCGCGGACGGAGGTGATCGCTGCGTACCCAATCACGCCGCAGACGCAGATCGTCGAGGAATTATC
Organism: Candidatus Abyssobacteria bacterium SURF_5; assembly: GCA_003598085.1. NCBI lineage: Bacteria > Pseudomonadati > Candidatus Hydrogenedentota > Candidatus Abyssobacteria > Candidatus Abyssobacteria bacterium SURF_5. The sequence continues at coordinate 12,527 of QZKU01000096.1, read as the reverse complement.
GAACATGTGCGCCGAGGGCAAACTGCGCGCAAAGTTCATCAAGGTCGAATCCGAGCATTCGGCGATGGCCTGCTGCGTGGGCGCGTCGGCGGCTGGCAGCCGTGCATTCACCGCCACCTCGTCTCAGGGGCTCGCGCTCATGCACGAGATGCTCCATTGGGCCGCGGGCGCCCGCCTGCCAATCGTGATGGCCGAAGTGAATCGGGCTCTTGCACCCGGCTGGAACATTTGGGCCGACCAGAGCGATTCGCTTGCCCAGCGCGATACGGGCTGGCTGCAGTTCTACTGCACCTGCAATCAGGAGATTCTGGATTCGATCCTGATCGCGTACCGGCTTGCCGAGACGGTGTCATTGCCGGCAATGGTGGTCTACGACGCCTTTTATCTTTCCCATACATATGAAGCGGTTGATATTCCGTCGCCCGAGCAGGTGGACAAGTTCCTCCCGCCGTACCGGCCCGAATTCAAGCTCGACGTGGACAATCCGATGGCGTTCGGATCGCTGACGACGCCCGATTACTATATGGAGATGCGCCACCAAATCCATCAGGCGACGGAATCGGTTCACCAGGTGCTGCCGGCGATCTATCAGCAATTCAGCGGGATTTTCGGGCGAGCCTACAAGGTCATCGAGCCATACGCTTGTGATGGCGCAGAGCTGGTGCTTCTATCTTCCGGCACAATCTCCAGCACGGCTCGCATGGTTGTTGAGAAACTCAATGCCGCCGGCAGGAAAATCGGCCTGCTCAATGTGCGCGTCTTCCGCCCATTTCCGGCGGAACAATTGAAGAACGTCCTGCGCGGAGTAAAGAAGGTTGCGGTGCTTGACCGCAACATCTCATTCGGACAGGGCGGCATATTTGCACAGGAACTGAAGGCGGCTCTCTGCAACGAGACGCAGCGGCCGCAGGTGATCGGCTTCATTGCCGGCCTCGGCGGGCGCGATATCACCCCCGCTTCCATAGAGGAAGTGATAGAACGCGCCCAAAAACCGGATGCATCCCAACACGAGGTCGAATGGGTGGGACTGAAAGAATGAATCACGAAAAGACGCATGAGAACGAACTGGTCTGTTCCGGCCATTATGCCTGCCAGGGATGCGGGGCGGTGATTGCGATGCGGCACGCGCTGGCGGCGCTCGGGCCGCGCACGATCGTTGTCCTTCCCGCCTGCTGCTGGTCGGTTATCGCGGGGCCGTACCCCTATTCCGCCCTGCGGGTGCCGGTGTTTCATACAGCTTTCGAGACGGGCGGTTCGACCGCCTCAGGTGTTCGCGCCGCGCTCGAAATGCAGGGCAAGAGCGACATCAATGTGCTTGCCTGGGCGGGCGATGGAGGCACGTTCGATATCGGCCTGCAGTCGCTGTCCGGCGCGGTCGAGCGCAACGAGGACATCATATACACCTGCTATGACAACGAGGCCTATATGAATACGGGCATTCAGCAAAGCTCTGCCACGCCGGCGCGCGCGTGGACAACCACTTCCCCCGAGGCGCACCCTAAGGACACTCAGAAGAAAAACATCGTGCAGATCCTTGCCGGTCATAAGATTCCATATGTCGCCACCACATCCATCGGGTTCCCCGACGACCTGATCGCGAAATTCGAAAAGGCGAAATCGATCCGCGGAACCAAGTTTCTCCATGTCCTGGCTCCGTGCCCGTCGGGCTGGAAATATTCGTCGCAATTGAGCGTGCGGCTGGCGCGTCTGGCAACGCATTGCAAGGTGTTTCCGATTTACGAGGTGTTTGACGGTGAAACCTATGTCATCAACGTGGAGCCCGAAGGCAGGCCGGTGAAGGAGTACCTTTCTTTGCAGGGACGCTTTTCCCACCTCACGCCCAGGCAGATCGACGAAATCCAGGCGAGGGTGGACTATGACTGGGAGCATCTGCTTCACAAGGCCATGCTGGAAAAATTCGAATTCGAATGAAGGCCGATCGGGTCTTGGATTTGAAATGTACGCTTTTCTCGTCACAGCGACGCTCGAGGACATATCACTCCGGCTGAGGAACATCGGAAAGGGCGGGCGGCATATTTGAATGCGGCACAATACCTCTTTTTGGCGTGCATGGCCGTCTTCACGGTCGCAATCAACCTGCCGTTCGGGTTTCTCAGGTCAAAGGCGGAAAAATTTTCACTTCGCTGGTTCCTCTACATCCATATTCCCGTGCCTCTCATTTTTCTGCTCCGCAGGGCGTTTCTGGTTAAGCCGGCGGTAGTGCCCCTGCTTGTGGCGGCCGCTGTGGCAGGACAATTGTGGGGCGGGAGGTTGAACCGGGACAACAGCCGGCGGGACTGAAAGAAAGAGCCATGAAGGCAGACCCCAAAATCTTTCTGGCGTTTCGATTTCATGTCAACTTCTATCACTCATACCGGGGAGACACACCGGACGAATTCGGCTTTGGGCCGGATATCCGAATCATCCGCAACACGATAAAGGTTCTTGACGATTTTAATTCGCGCGGGATTCCCGTCTGCGGGTCGTGGGATATCGAAAACTATTTTTCCCTCGAGACGATCATGCCTGCCCATTGTCCTGACATCATCGAATCATGGAAACGCCGCGTGGCCGAGGGCAAAGACGAAATTCAGGTGATGTCTTTCAACAACGGTCTCATCAGCGCGCACACGGCCGCAGAATTCGATGAGGCCATCGGGCGGGCGATAACGAACAGCCGGCATTCGGGTCTGCGCGATCTCTTTTCCGAGTTTGCCCCGATGGTTCGCCCGCAGGAGATGATGTACACGCCGATCCATCTGAAGATGTATCCGCGCCATGGCGTCTCCTCGATCAGCCTGTTCTACAGCGCCGTTCCGTTCAACTCGTTCAGCAATTTCATTTCGCCGCTGCCGCTCGAACAGCGGTTTAACCCGCTCATCCTCTCTTATCCCGGCATAAATGAGACAATGACGCTGTTGCCGGCCTGCAACCACGGCGATATCGTCGACAACATCTCTCTGCGCCGCTGGGTGAGTCGCCTCAGGCAGCAACAGTGCGAACTGGCGCAACCCATGGATTTCCTGCTACTCATCGATGCCGACGCCGACGACGAGTTCTGGTACGGCTACAATTGGCCTCTCGTTCGCGCGCTCTTTTCGACCGCAGGCGGGTTGGACGGGTTGGTCCGGAGCGTCGCCGATCTCGAATATGTAGGCTTTACCACACCCGGTAGGTATGTTGAGAGTCATCTGCCGGTGGGCGAGATTACGATCGGGCAGGACACCGCCGATGGCAGCTTCGACGGCTTCTCGAGTTGGGCCGAAAAATGGTCGAACCATCAGGTGTGGACCGGGGTGGAGCGTTCACGCGTGCTCGAATTTCAGGTGCGCAGGCTGCTCGAATTCGTGAAGAGAAAAGATGATCGTAAAGAGATAGAGACGCTTCTGTCAGAGGCATTGGAGAACCGGCTGAAGTGTATGTCTACCACCCACTTTGGCCTTTCCTCACCGGTGATGAACGTCTCGCGCCTCCGAGCCGGCGCCAAACTTGCGCTCGCCTCTGTCAGGGCTGCGTCGCGCGCATTCGATATCGCCGCCGAAGCCGCGTTACGAAAAAGCCGGCGAAAAGAAAAAGAGACTGCTGCCGAATTTTCACTCATCGATTACGTGCGCGGCGTCTCTACCAAGACCGTCACGTACAAGGCGAAACCTTCCCGCGCGCTCATGAGGGTGAAACTCGCACTTCCCGGCGGCGCAACTGCTGCGCAACTGCTCTCCTCCAGCGGGAATGAATGCCCGTGCGCGCTTCTGGCGCTTCGCGAGCGGGAATCGCCGGCCACTCATGATCTGATATTCTTGGATCAAATGGATGGGAAAGAAAGAAAAGATTTCCATCTTTCGTTTTCGAGCAGTCCTGAATACATGCACCCATGGACACCGGCTTCATTGAAGGGAAATGACCTGCAAAATGAATTCCTCGCGCTCTCCATGGATAAGCGGCTTCATCCCACCAGCCTCCGGTTGGGCGACCTGGAATTTTCCTCCGGCACATTTCTTCGCAGTGCTGTCACGTACGCCGACCAAACGGTCGAAGCTTCGGCATGGCGCCTCGTTGAATCGGCGGTACTGGCCAAAGGGCTGATCGCATTCGCTCGGGCCGTCGCTGAATTTCCTATTGCGGCCGCGCAATCCGTTCGTATTGAGCGGGAACTCCTTATGGCCGCCGGCCTCCCATACTTGTATATTAACGTGCGCATCCAGTATCCGCCGACGAAATCGGACAATTACAGCAAGCGAAAGGCGCGCAAACTGCAAACCCGATACGACAACAACTGGCGCGAGGTAATCCCCTGCGAGCTGCGCCCGGCTTTGCTCGGCCGCGCTGAAACGCCGCTCAGGATCTGGAAGCACAACTACTGCGGTCACATCAGTCACTACAAATTGAATTACGGCGAATTTTCCAGGAACTCGTCGATCGATTCGTTCAACAACCACATCACGAACGCCTGGGTCGCCGTGTCCGACGGCAAGAAGGGCCTCCTCGTAGCCCAGTCTGCGGACGTCAATTCCTCCTTCGCCTTTTGCCCGATGCGTACGCGAGCCGGGTCGGGAGGAACAACGCGTATTTTCCTCAACCCTTTTGGCAGCTACTATGGCAAGCAATTGAATTATGCAACCGCCCATTCCGGCCTGGGAAGATATATGGCAGTGAAAATGGCCGATCATCTCGATCCTTCGGCCCCCTCTTACAACGGCCGGACAGAAAAGTTCTCCCTCATGATTGCCCCGTATGAGGGGGATGCGCCGCCCGAACAGATTCTACATGATGCCGAGGCCTTCGCATATCCTTACGCGGTGGTGTCCCGTTCCGAGATCATCTGCCCTCCCGCGCACCGGGACTGGACATTTGGGGGAGAAGCGCAAGAGTGGGGCAGATGAAATCCCGGCCATGCACCCTGTCCAAATGGGATTGGCGCGAGCTAACAGAACCTTCCTCTCCGGTTTTCATATCCCGTTCTTAGTCAGATGAGCCCTTTTTTTCCGAAGAGCAACACCTCAGAGTTACAATTTGACAACCATTTAACTTGACAATGTATGCCTCGGCCGGTATACTTTTGCCGCCTTCTTTCCTGCGCGCGGGCACGTTCCATGCTGCCTGTGGAGAAAGAATCGCGTGCCTTTTCCAGTCCATCGCTTGTGCGTCAGGAAGGCGGTTTTGTGGATGGGGCAAACGTTTTCGTTGTAAGAAGAAAAGGTGAAAGGAGTCCGTTGTGCGCAAGGAACAGGGATTCTTTTTCCTCATTCTGATTTGCGGTCTCCTATTGTTTCATAATCCAGTTTCCGCGTTCGAAATTGAAGAGGAGGCGGCGGGCGCCGGACCACAGATTGTTCCGTATCTCATCAATTTCAACTGGGGACCGGGCTCCGGCGCCATCACGATGTACGATCCATGCACATATTCCCCCATACTAACCCCGGAATTCAACTTGTCCACCGGTCTCAACAATCCGGCCGCGTACGTTCGGGGCGCTCATCTTGAAATCAAAGTTAAATGGTATGTTCGATGGGGAACTGTGACTGAAGCGATGGTCGGAGCTAAAGGCAGTTTGGGCGGATTACCTGCCACGCTGGTGACGTTCAGCGGTTCGACTTCAGACTGGATAACAATGTCTCCGCCCGACCCTCTTCCCGATGAGATCGCGGTGAATGAGGTTTCATGGACGTGGGGTTACAAGATTGGAGCAGACCCGGTTAGAAAAATTGGAACCTCTACTCATGCGATATACGGACTGAACGCAGCCCCGATCACCTCTCCGGTCTATCGTCCGCTGGTTGAATGGACCACCGACTGGTGCCTGGGACTTCCGGACGATGACAAGGCCATTGCCGATGCGATCATGGCCGGTTTCGCCGCGACGGGAGTCATCAAATACGGCGCGTCCGGCTGGGATACCGCCGAAATCCTTTGTTCGAGGGATGGCATGTGCGGCGGAATGAAAGAGGTCTTCTACGACGCGTGCGGCACGCAAGGCGTTCACGTCGCCCGCAGTTGCTATATCCTGAAAGATGCTGATTCCGGCGCGGAATACAAATGGAACAGCATGATTATCTTCTCGGCGGGTGTCGGACGCACCGAGCCAACCTTCAGCTCGCAGAAAATCCGCGAGGTTGATGCCGTTTACCCCTGCCCGCTGTATCTGGGTGATAGTTCTTCCAGCGACGACGTTTTTGTGGAGACCAGGCGCGCCTATGAATTTTTCGCTCCATATGACGGCCACTGCATCAATTTTCTCGAATACGGCGGCAACCTGTACCTTTATGACCTTTCTTTCGGGACCGGCCCGTGGCCCGATACGTTCACGGCGCTGCCTTACGGTAATAAGAGCGGGACTCAGCTCTACGGGTTCAGAGAAAACTATATGAACACGGCCCTCGATTACATGAGGGGACAGATATATTACAGCACCGGCGGGCCATGCTCGGTTCTGAGCACAAAGATGGATATCGATTCACACATCATTCCGTACGAGAGCGACGAGTTTCTCTATAATTGGTCGACCAATCCGTGACCGCAGGCGAAGGGAAAGGGTGAAAAGAATGAGGATGAACGCTTTTTTCGCAATGTGTCTGCTTCTCTTGTTGCCTGCCGGTTTGGCTGCCGAAACGGCCAACACGAAACCCGATGACGATAAGCTGCTGCAGTCGATTCGCGTCGTCGTGGATGCTCCGCAGGCGAAGGTGAATTGGATCGAATTGACTGAGGCCATTGACGGTCTTGGGGCCGGCAAAAAGGATGAGGCGGCGCCTCTCCTGATTTTAATCCTTAGGCGAGAAAGCCCGTTGATCTCGTCGGAAGACGCTCCTTTGCCGGGCGTGATGCCGCCGCTGGAAATGGTGCAATCTGCCGCGATTGAGGCGCTGGTGAAGCTTCAGGCGGGTGAAGCCGCGCCTGCCATTGAAGATTTGGCACGCGCCACCAAGTTCCAACTGCTTAGGGAGCGGGCATTGGAGGCATTGTCAGAGTTGAGATAGCGGGTCAGAAATCAATCAGGCAAGTCGTAATCCGAAAGTAAAAGGGCGGTCTTCGGGCCGCCTTTTCCGTTTCTGACTGGGTCGGCTGGTTCTTGTCCCGGGAGCACATTCCACCAATTCAAAAAGTTGTGAATCCAGATGACGTCAGGCCCTCTCGCTCGTGCGATAGTTTTTGTAGCGCGCGAGCAGGGAAAACACCTCGGCGACTTCTCTGAACGAGCCATCGATCCAGGGGATCCCCTTTTCATTCATTTTGGAAACCATGACGCGGCGGTAACGATCAAAATCCTCGTGGTTCTGGCGCTGCTGCTGCAGGAGCGCGAAGACCGGTTTCTGAATTCTCGTCGTATAGGTGGCGAGCATATCCGTAATCATCTCGACTGCCAGCACACGGCTCTCCTCGCTCTTTATATTCGAAAGATAGTCCGCCGCGACCAGCACAAGAAGGGAATCGATGTTCGGGTCGGCGCCCACGGCCTCTATGAGCTGATTGAGCCGCATCATGCCAACTGCGCCCGGATCGATCGGGTTCTTTACGTCCACGTTCTCCTCGGGCAAGAGCGAGCGAAGCTTATCCTGCGTTTCTGCCGTCAGGCGGGAGAGGCTCAGGCCGGGCTGCAGGGAAAAAATGTCGGAGATGCTCACGCTGTTGCCGCCGCCAGGGGAAAAGATGGCCATACGCGAACCGGGCAACTGGAATTGCGGCTGCAAAATGCGAAGCAGCCGGAGCATCTGGTGCAAATCCGGCACGATGATCGCTCCCGCCTGCCGCATGGCCGACGTGAATATCTGCTCATTACCCGCGATCGAACCGGTATGCGTCGCGGCCGCCGATTTGCCGGTGGCGGTGATACCACCCTTCCACACCAGTACCGGCTTGCGCCGGGAAACGTGCTTGACGGCTTGAAGGAAGCGCCTTCCATCTTTCACCGACTCGATGTAGATGCCGACAACTCCGATGGTGTCGTCGGCGCCCATATATTCGAGCAGCTCGCTTATCGAGACATCAATCTGGTTTCCAAGAGAGATGACCTTATTAAAATTGATGCCGGAGTCCATCCCACCCAGAATAACGTTAACCGCATGCCCGCCCGACTGCGAGATGAACCCGATTGAGCCAGGTCGATCCACGATCTCCCAGTGTTCGCGCCAGAAACCGGTGCGCCCCTGCTGGCTGTACACTCCCATGCAGTTGGGACCGACGACGCGAAAACCTTTCTCTCGCGCCAGGCTCAATATCCGCGCTTCCAGGTCGTGCTTGTTTATTTCGCCGAAGCCGGAGGTATGAATGATGACGAATTTCACTTTTCCCGGCTGAACGCTGCTCAAGACGTCGGGACAATGCTCTGCCGGCACGGCGAGGATTGCGACGTCGATGTCGTCCGGCACCGCTCCCAAGTGGGGGTAACACGGCAAGTCAAGCACCTCGGCATATTTCGGATTAACCGGATAGATTTTTCCCTCGTACTTCATGAGCTGGAGAAACCGGGAGAAATTGAACCGGCCCAGCGCCGATTTTGGAGATGCGCCCACGTGCGCGACAGACTTGGGAAGGAACAAGGGGGCAAGGTTGGTCTTTTGATTTTCAAGTTTGGCGGTCGTCTTTGCCATGTGGCCTCCGGATTTAGATTTCGGTCGAGCGAGAAGAAATGTCCGCCATATTGTAGTGAATCCGCTGCGACGGGTCAAATTTCGTTTCCAGAGGTTGCACTCTCACCGTTCGGAGGATAACGGTCATCACAGATGACAAGGCAAGGTCGTTGACATATTCTTTGGACAGGTATCATGAGTGGCGAACGGCCGATGCGGCGGAAGGCGAATTATCTTTGAGCGGCTATGCGCTCTTGCTGTTCAAGGATATAGAGCGCCCAATCGGCTCTATTCTTTAGATACAGCCCAGCAAGTCGATTAAATTCCTCGGCCTGTTCGAGATTACCTTTTGCGAGCCAGACCTCCGCCAACCAATAATAACTCTGCCCGTTCTTCGGATCGAGCCCGATCGAGCGCTCCAGTATGCTGATGGCTGCATCTGGGTTTCCGCCTTCCAGAAGCGCTTGGCCCTGCTGTGTCAACTGGAGTGAAGCGGCGGCTCGGGGGTTCTCACTCCCCCTACCCAAGGGCGCCTGTTCAGGGGGTGGAATATCGCTTCTTCTGATGATCAGCGGCCGCTCGGAATACGTTCCCGCGCAGGCGGAAGTGATTAAGAATAATCCTGCCACGCAAGCCGCGAAGACGCCTTTACCAGTTATTGATAATAGCTTTACCATTGTCCCATATCTGCCGTAATCGGTCCCGGGATATATGATGCGTGCACCGTTGCTTAGGCGCATTCTCTTCAAGAAAGATCTCTGTCGTCCAATGGGGACATGTCCTGACCGCTAATTCGCCGCTGTCAGGACAGATAACCCGCTTGACCACGCCTGGCGGCGCTTCAAACCACTCGCCTGAAGTATACTGGGGGATGGCCTTGACCAGTTCCGCCCAGATCGGCATTGCTGCCGTTGACCCCGGCGCATGGGTCGAGGCTTCGTTGTCGAAGCCTACCCATATCAAAGCAAGGATGGTGGGAGTATATCCGATAAACCACGCGTCCCGAAAATCGTTGGTCGTGCCCGTTTTTCCGGCGACCGGGAAGCTAATTCCCATCTCCTTCAGCGAGCTCGCAGTTCCATCCGTGACTACGCTCCTCAAAAGCGAAGTCATCACATACGATTTGGCGGGCGATATGGCGTTGTCAATCATCATATGCCTCCGCTCAAGCGTCGTTCCCCTCTCGTCGACGACTTCCTTTAGAGAGAGCGGATAGGGAAGAAGGCCATCGGCAGCGAATGCGCAATATGCGCGCGCAAGCTCCAACGGTACAACTTCAAATGCCCCCAGCGACAGCGACGGAACCGCTTTGAAGCGTGTGGAAAACTGGAATGCCGCCGCCATCTCGATTATTGGACCCAGCCCGCTGTCCATCGCCAGGTTCACCGTGGCGATGTTAACCGATCGGGACAACGCATCACGCACGCTCAGATATTCATCCGGTATCGGCCTGAAATTGCGCGGCTCCCATGGCTCTCCGTTCACCTGGTATGCGACGGGTTTGTTCGAAATTCTGGATGCCGGCGTCACCCGGTCCAGATAACTCAGATAGACAAACGGCTTGAAGGCGCTGCCGGGCTGCCGCCGCGCCTGTGTCGCGCGATTGAATTGTGAGACGCCGTAGTCACGTCCGCCGGCCATGGCGATAATATACCCCGTCTTCGGTTGAATTACGACTACTGCGCCCTGTATTTTCTCCTTCGGATCCTGGCGATTTATGGCCGGGTTTGAATGCTCAAGACGGGTCAACCCTCTCTCAAGAGCTCTTTCGGCAGCGAGTTGTACCTGAGTATCAAGCGTGGTGTATATCGAGAGTCCCAGGCTTGCGAGGTCATGAGGAGAATAAAGTGAAGCGAGCTGTTCCTTCAGATAATCTATGAAATATGGCGCCTGCTTCTTGAAATCTGTGGCGCCCGCGGTTGCTATGCTGTCAGAAAGCCCCTTTTCCAATTCCTCCTTGAAGATCCAGCCGTTATCGAACATGGCATGAAGAACCCGATCCCTCTGCTCGCGGCATTTCTCCTTGTCAACGTACGGGGAATATCGGTTTGGCGCCTTGATAAGTCCTCCTATCGAGGCCGCCTCGGAAACAGAAAGCTCATCCACCGGTTTGCCGAAATAAAAGAAGGATGCCTCGCCGACGCCGTTAATGGAAACCGCCCCCTTCTGCCCGAGGTATATCTCGTTCAGGTACATTTCGAGGATTTCATCCTTCGTGTACTTCAGTTCCACGACCAGGGATATGAGAATTTCCTTTAGCTTGCGGACGATTGTCCGCTCGTGATAAAGAAAATAGCATTTGGCGAGCTGTTGGGTAATCGTAGAGCCGCCTTGCACAACAGCGCCGCGATCCAGATTAGCAAAGAACGCGCGCGCCATTCCGCGCGGGTCTATCCCGTTGTGGTCGTAAAAGCGTTTGTCCTCCGCGCTTACTACAGCGCCTATCAAATGCCGGGGGGCCTGTTCGATCGATATCAGTTGGCGCCGCTCGCGCTCGAGGCCAAAGAGGGTGGCGATTTCCTCGGGCTCAAGTTCGAGAATTGGCAGAAAATCCTGCGTCTTCAGGTTCACGATCGAGCCGAACTCATTTTCATGCAGGCCGATTCGCACCGCGAAACCCGATTTCCGATGAGGCGGCAGATCGAAATCGTGCAGGAAGATTTCAATGGCGTCATCGGAAATCCTCATTTCGCCCTTGCGCTGAGGCGAATGAAAGACCTTTCGATAGCCAAGATGCTCCAGTTTCTCCAGAAAAAGATCGCTGTTAATCCGCTGGCCGGGATAAACGATAGTCGAGTCGGAAAACACTTTTGAGGGAATGCTCCAGCGCCGGCCTGAGAACCTTTTCTCGATCTTGAGGGAAAGGAAGAGACAATAAATTATCAAGATCACGCAGGCGGCGCCGAAAACGGCGCATCCCCACGCCAGCAAGCGGCGCACCTCGAAGTATCTACGGCTCTTTTTCTTCATATGCGATATGTTACCTAATCCAGCAAGTAATATTCGACGGTCGTTACCACGCGGACGTTTTTTCGCTCAGCAGTGTATCGGTCGCGGTCTTCGATCGAGAAAAATCCTTGCGTCGCTTTTCGGATGGCGCCGACTTTGCCGCCGGAATCGCGGGCAAATTGCTCTGCAGCCGCGCGTGCGTCCTTGGTCGCATGCGCAATCATTTCAGGCTTTATCCTGTCGAGGCTCGTGAAGAGGAATTCAGCGCGCTGGCCGTACTCGCTCCCCTCAAGAACAATCCCATTGCCAACAAGTTCACCCGACCGCTCCATCACCTGCTTGCACAGCGCCACGTTGGGCGACCTCAAGATAATGGTGCGCCGAGCCATATACCGGTATTGGCGCTGTTCGCCCGGCTGCATGTAGGGCTGAGCTTCGAAATCGGTTATCTCAATAGGCGATTCCGAAAGATCGGTTTCGGCAAAGCCAGCGCTGGTAAGGAAAGCCCTGACGGTTTTGCGGTCGGCGTCGATCGCGCTCTGGAGTTTTCCCAGGTCGTTTCCCGTCTCCTTGAACGTGATGGGCCAGATCACCAGGTCGGCATCGACGACGCATTCGGCCAGGCCTTTGACTGTGACATATCGCTGGGCGGCCCGCGCCTTATAGAGGGCGTCCCCGATGAGATAACCGGCAATTACCAGACCAAGCGCCAGACTGATTCCCAAAAACGCCGATGAAGCCAACGAGCCGTTCTTCATTTCGCCTCCCGGATGTCAGAGTTATTGCCAGGCTTCAATCTCTTACGTTGAACATCGACGATATGAGAAGCAGGGGAAAACCATTGGGTGGGGTCGACCAACACAATACCATAGTCGCGCCATGAATGCAAGTCAGCTAATATTCCGGCTTTATTCCGGCTAGGGCTTACGCATCTAAATCGGCCCTTGGGGGCGGATTTTTGCTGACTGCTCCTTCTTATTGGCTCTGTTGGGTTTCCTTTGTGGTTTTGGAGAT